>JAZQAP010000320.1:0-3617 GCA_045545275.1 Thermoguttaceae bacterium
CAGACGCCGTAAACCGATTTGCCCGCGTAGTCTTGCGGACGGTCTTTGTTCGGGCAAACGTCTTGAGCGTTCGCCGATTGGTCGCCCGCGTCGACCGTTTCGCTAATGAAGCGAACCGAACCGTCGCAGAGAACCGCGTTCACGCCGCCCGAGTGATAACTCGAAGCGGAAACGATGGCCCAGTCTTCCAAAGAGCCGGCGGCGCAAGACGGGGAGTTCGGCGGGAGCATCGTGAAGAAGAACGTGTAAACGCCCATGCAGTCCGCCCAACGCGTGCCGGAAAGTTGGTTGGCCGTCGTGCCGACGCTCGTGCCGGAAACGAATTGACCGTCCGAACCGCGAACCGCCGCGCAGTTGGCCGGGCGGAAATTAATGTTGCCGTGGTTGCCGCCGATGAGCGCGATCCCGCCCTTGACTTTGTTCGTGTTGGAAGTCGAGCCGATGCAGGCTTCCGACGCGAAAATCGTGTTCGACGTGCCGTCGGTGATACCGGCGTAATTCAAATTGAGTTTGTTCCCGTCGGAAGCGACGCCGCGGCATTCGTCCCATTCCCAAGACATCGCGATGTCGCCGCTGTTGATGCGGTAGCTCGTCGCTTTGAGGTCGCCTTCGGCGCGTTTGCCGGCGCCGTCCGACGGGCAAAGGAACGCGTTGATCGTGTTCAACCAAACGCGGCGTTGACCGTTGCCGTGCGGGTCGTCCGTCGTCCACGGAGTCATGCTGCCTTTGTCGAGTTCGCTAATAAACTGTTGATACAGCGCGTTTTGTTCGATGTACGGAAGGATGACCGGCATCCAAGAGAAACGTTCGAACGAGTTGCCGTCGCGGTTGTAGGTGCGGAGCAGATATTGGGCCGAGCGGTTCGGAAGGTAGTCGTTAATGTCGTGGAAGTTTTGCGCGGCCAGCCCGAGTTGTTTCAGTTGGTTCGTGCATTGCATACGTCGCGCCGCTTCGCGGGCCGCTTGGACGGCCGGAAGAAGAAGACCGATCAAAATACCGATAATCGCGATGACGACCAACAGTTCGACGAGGGTAAAACCGCGTTTACCCCCCATTTTACCAAGTTTCACTTTCTGCCTCTTATTTTTGATAAGATTTGCTAGCAATAAACGCGACTTCGTCCCATGAAGCCGCGAAGAGTCCCAATTATAAGTCGCGCTCGTTTTCGCGCGCAATTTCAAAAAGCGTCCGCGGGAAACGTTTCCGCCTCCCGCGACCGTTTCGCGACGTTTCAATAAAGCGTCTCGACGACGCGTTTCGAAACGCCGCCGTTATTTATTAAAGTTGAACGTCGGTTTCGCCGCCGAAAATGGAGCCCATCGCGCCCCAAACGCCGTATGGGGAAGCCCCGCCGTAGTCTTGCGGACGCGCTTTGTTGTACGCGACGTCGTCGGCGGATTTCGATTGGTCGCCGCAGTCGATCGTTTCGCTAACGAAGCGGACGGAACCGTCGACCATCACGACGTTGACGCCGCCCGAGTGGTTGCTCGACGCGGCGGTGATGCACCAGTCTTCGGCGTTCGTGTTCGCGCAAGACGGGGAGTTCGGCGGAAGAATCGCGAAGAACGGCGTGTAGTTGCCGTTCGCGTCGGCCCAACGCGCGCCTTGGCGCCAGTGTTGACCGGTCGTGTCGACCGACGTGCCGGAAACGAATTCGCCGTTCGAACCGCGAACCGCCGCGCAGTTGACCGGACGGAAACCGAGGTTTGGCCAGTCGGTCGGCGAAGAACCGTAGTTGCCGCCGAGGGTGGCGATGCCGCCTTTAACTTTGTTCGCGGTGTTGGCGCCGCCCATCGCCGCTTCGCTGAACGCCATCGAGTTCGACGTGCCGTCGGTAATGTCCGAAACGCTAATCGGGTGCGCGTCGCCGTCCGAACCGAAGCCGCGGTATTCGTCCCAGTCCCAACCTTTGGCGAGGTCGCCCGCGCAGATGCGGTAGCTCGTGCCGCAGACCGTTCCTTCCGGACGCTTCGCGTTGCCGTCCGACGGGCAGAGGAACGCCGCGATGTTCTTGCACCACGGCATTTCAGCGCTTTCGGTCCAAGGCGCGTTGCCGTTTTCAATTTGACGGATAACTTCGTCGTACATCGCGCTTTGTTCGATATACGGAAGCATCACGGAGTGCGCCGAGAAGCGCGCCCAGTTGCCGTTGCCGGTGTATTTCGACTTGAAGATTTTTTGCCCGGAAAGGTTCGGGAAATACTCGTGCACGTCGTGGAAGTTTTGCGCCGCCAAACCGAATTGCTTCAGTTGGTTCGTGCATTGCATGCGACGCGCCGCTTCGCGCGCCGCTTGGACGGCCGGAAGAAGCAAGCCGATCAAAATACCGATGATCGCGATAACGACCAACAGCTCGACGAGGGTGAAACCGCGTAGTTTACCCCCCCCCCCCAGTTTAACATTTTTCATTTTCTGCCTCTTACGTTGATAAGATTTATTAATAATATAACGCGACTTTATTACTTAAAAGCCGCGAGAAGTCCTAATAAAATTAATAGGGGCGCGCCGCCCTGCGCGCTAATTTTCGAAAAGCGTCGCCCGTCGCGAGCGCCGACGTGAAAACGTCGAGGCCGCGTTCAGGGCGTTATCGTTTCTTAAACCCCGAAACCGACGCGACGGTTCCGCTAATTTTTCTAAAAAAACTAAAAAAAATCGCGCCGAGTCTTTTTCTCGACTCGGCGCGATAAAATTGCGTCAAACGCTAACGATTAAACCGTTTTTAACGGCGCGTTCATTACGCCTTCGCGGCTTTCGCCTTTTCTTCCGCTTTGACCAGTTCCGGCGAGCGGAGGTTCAGAATCGACGCGAACAGAGCCGCGGCGATCAGCGACGAAATAACGAGCATCCCGAAAACGCGCGGCCAACCGGCTTCGGCGATTTTCGCGCGTTCGAGCCCGGCGGTTTTCTTCACTTCCTCGACCGTGTCGACGGAGGGGTGGGCGCCGGTCGCGGCGCTCAGCTTGTCGATCAACGCGACGCGCGCTTTCCCCACTTTCTCCTTCAACGCTTCCGCTTTCGCCGGTTTCGCGTTTTGGAAACGGCGTTCGGCGTCGTACAGCCCTTCGGCGGCCTTAACGATACCGGCGAGGTTTTCGTTTTCAACGTCGATTTGAACGATCGCGGCGATCGTTTGGTCGCGTTCCGCTTTCACCGGCGCCGTCGCGGAGTCGACCAAAACGCCGACGCCGAGCCCGGTAACGAGCGTCGAAAGGTAACCGAAAAGCCCGGTCAAACCGCTCGACGCGGCGGCGGCCTTCTTCGTCGCGACCGTCGAGGCGACGCAACCGATCAAGCATTGCGGGCCGTAAATGAAGAACCCGATCAAGCTCATCAGAAGCGCGTTCAGCACGAGGTTGCTCGAGTTAAACTTCCAGAAGAGGAACGCCGCCGCCGCGCAACCGAGCATATAATAGAAACACGTCTTCGCGCCGCGTCCTCGGAAGAGCTTGTCCATCATGAACCCGCTCAAAAGAATACCGAACGCGCCGAAAATTTCGTAACTCGCGGTCGTCCAACCGGCGGCTTTCAGGTCGACGCCCTTCGCTTGCGTCAGGAAGGTCGGGGCCCAGTCGAGAATCGAGAAACGAACGACGTAAACGAAGAAGTTCGCCCAGCAG
>JAZQAP010000321.1:0-1601 GCA_045545275.1 Thermoguttaceae bacterium
AAACTGGGGGGGGGGGGCAGACTTCACGGCTTCACTCTCGTCGAACTTCTCGTCGTAATCGCTATTATCGGCATTTTGATCGGCCTGCTTCTTCCGGCCGTTCAAGCGGCTCGCGAAGCGGCGCGGCGTATGCAATGCACGAACAATCTCAAACAGCTGGCGTTGGCCGTCCAAAACTTTTCCGACGTCAACAACCGTATCCCGAACCAAAACAACGACGAATTTTGGATCAAGGGTTTCCAAAAAGCGGGCACGAAAGAACGCATCGACGTCGTCGACGCTTACTCGGTTTTCTCGCTTCTTTTGCCGTTCGTCGAACAAGCGCCGTTGATGGAAGAAATCACCGGTTATTGCGAAAAAGCCGCGAACGCGACTCCGTATAACACCGACTGGCAAAACAACCGCACGATTCCGATCGTTTGGAACGCCGAACCGATGGCGGACGGAACTCGCAATCCGTTCACGGTGATGATTTCGGCGTATCTCTGCCCGTCCGACTCCAACGGGATTACCGAGTCCGGCGGCAATCTTAGCGGTTGCGCCAACTACGCTTGCAACCGCGGCGACTGGATGATCGGCACCGACTGGAAAGAAAACAAAAGCAAACGCGGCGTCTTTTTCGACGGTACGAAAGGCGGGCGTATGACGTATTCCGCGATCACCGACGGCACGAGCAACACTCTCTGCTTCAGCGAAATTCTCGTCTCGAAAGACGGCGGCGATATTATGTACAAAAGTACGCTCGCGTCCGCGAACATTCACGGTTTGGCCGCCGCGAACTGCCTCGCGACCCGCGGTACGAACGGGATGACGAACGCCGCCAGTACTTGGCCGAGCAAGGGCCGCCGTTGGGGCGACGCTCGCGCCGCGATGACGAACTTCCACGCCGCGCTTCCGCCGAACTCCCCGAGTTGCCACCAAACCGGTAAAACGAGCGAAAAGAACGCTTGCGTTTGCGTTTCCGCCACGTCGCACCACTCCGGCGGCGTCAACGCGGCGATGTGCGACGGTTCCGTCCGCTTCGTTAGCGAAACGATTGATTGCGGCGATATTACGAATATTCTCGGTTATCCGAATAATAAAGGCGAAGGCCATCATTGGATCGGCCCGTCGACGCACGGCGTTTGGGGCTCCCTCGCGACTCCGGCCGGCGGCGAAACCGACGCGTCGCTTTAATCTTCGAGTCGTTTGTTACTAGTGAACGTCGAAAAAGCGGTTGGGCGCGCGTCGTCGAGCCGCTTCGACGAGATATTATCTCGAAAATAAAAAAGGCAACGGATAATAATGAAAAAATTTGCGCTTTTACTCGTCGGGTTGGCGGCGTTGGCGGTTCTCCCGGCCTGTTCTAAGACGATCAAAACGGAAGGCGTTTCCGGCGTCGTTACCTACAACGGCGAACCGTTGGCCGACGCGAACGTTAAATTTATTCCGAGCGATTCGACCGGTTCGCAGTCGGTCGGCAAAACGAACGAAAAGGGCGAATACAAGCTCCAAACGCTCCTCGGCGCCGCCGACGCGGGCACGACGCCGGGCGAATATAAGGTTACCGTCGACTGCGTCGAACCCTACGAAACCGGGAATATGATCGAGGAAAACGGAAC
>JAZQAP010000322.1:0-2384 GCA_045545275.1 Thermoguttaceae bacterium
GCCTCCGGGAAGACCTTCCGCGTTCTGAACGACGGCGAAATGGATTTCGGGACGGTCGCCGACGAAAACGGCGCCGAAACGCCGTTGACGCCGGAAACGTCCCAAGTCTTTTTGCACTCGCCGGTTAGAAGCGTCCGCAAAGAGGCGTTCGAGAAGTTTTACGCCGAGTACGCCAAGCGTCAAAACACGTTGGCCTCGACGCTCGAAGGTTCGATTCGCAAAGACGTTTTTTACGCTAAAGCGCGCAATTTCGAAAATTCGCTCGAAGCGGCGACCTTTAGCGAAGCCGTTCCGTCGAGCGTTTGCCGCAATTTGGTCGAAACCGTCCGCGCCGCGACGCCCGCTCTTTATCGCTATTACGACCTGCGCCGTCGCGCGATGAACCTCGACGACATCAGGTTTTACGACGTTTACACGCCGATTTTGTCCGACGTTTCCGTCGATTATTCTTGGGACGCCGCGGTCGAATTGATTGGCGACGCGCTGTCGCCGCTTGGGAAAGAGTACGTCGAAACGCTGACGAAAGGGCTGACGACCGACCGTTGGGCCGATAAATATCAGAACAAAAATAAACAAAGCGGCGCGTTTAGCTACGGCGGTTACGATTTTCCGCCTTACATTATGATGAATTACAAGCCGAACGTCATCGAAAGCGTTTTCACGTTGGCGCACGAGGGCGGCCACTCGATGCACAGCTGGTATTCCGCGCGGACGCAGCCCTACGAATATCACGACTACACGATTTTCTTGGCGGAAATCGCCAGCACGTTCAACGAGCAACTCCTTGCGCGACGGCTTTTAGAGAAATCGACCGACTCCAAAACCCGCGCTTGGATTATCAATCGCGAACTCGACTCGATTCGAACGACGATCTTCCGGCAAACGATGTTCGCCGAGTTCGAACTGCGGACGCACGAGAAAGCGGAAGCGGGCGAACCACTTACGGCGCAAGCGTTTCGAGCGATCTACCGCGAACTTCTCGACGATTATTTCGGGCCCGATTTCGCGATGGACGACGCGCTGGAACTCGAATGTTTCCGCATTCCGCACTTCTATCGCGGCTTTTACGTTTACAAGTACGCGACCGGGCTTTCGGCGGCGATCGCGTTGGCCGAGCGCGTCTTGAACGGCGGAACGAAAGAGCGCGACGATTATCTTAACTTCTTAAAAGCCGGGTGTTCCGCCGATCCGCTCGACATTTTGAAGGCGGCGGGCGTCGATATGGAGAAACCGGAACCGATCGTCGACGCGATGAAGCGCTTCGAAACGTTGACCGACGAATTGGAAGCGCTCCTCTTCGACCAACGCGCGGGCGGAAACTGGACGCAAGTGCAGTTTTGACGCTTTAAAACGTTGAAAAACAAGAATTAAACGGAGCTTGACGCGGCGTCGAACGCGTCGGGCTTCGTCGACGAAAAAAGCGAACGCCGCGTTAAAACGACGTTCGCTTTTTTATTGGGCGCGACCGCAACTAACGCGATGAAACGAGTTGCGGTTTGTTTCCGACGTTATTACGGACGGTACGCCGCCAACGCGACGATGACAAAAACGAAGCCGACGCAAATCGCGAAGCTGACGACGAAACCGACGACGTCGCAAACCGTCGGACGGTTGAACTCGAGCCCGCCGAATTTGAACAAACGCTTGTCGTCGAAGCGGTTAGGATTCTCGTACGAGAGGCGCATTTCCTCCGCGTCGCGTTCCGGGTCGGGGTCGACCGGCGTCTTCATCTTGACGAAGTAACGGTCGAGGAGTTCCTTGTCGCCGCGCGGCGTTACAAAACTTAGTAGAATCAGGAAGACAAACGGAAGGAAAAGACGCGTCGGAAGTCGCATCGCTTCAAGGGTTCCGTTGCTGGCCGAAACGAGGTCGAAACCGCAGCGTTTGTAAAGGAGGAAGTCGAGTTCGAACGAGCCTTTGCCCTTCAAGCTAACGCCGAGCGACGCCAAGTCGTCGACCGATTTAAAGCGGTCGGTCGAACGGACGCGGGAGTCGCCGAGGTCTTCGATTTCGGCGAATTTCGGGTCGAACAACTCGAGCGCCGGCGCGTCGGTCGCGACGTAAGTCTTTTTGCCGTCGACGATTTTGGCGACGACGCGACCCTTCGAATCGACGACGAGTTCCGCGCCGCTTTCGTCGAACGCCGCGACGCCGCCGCCCCAAAAGATCGCCTTGCCGCCGGTTCGGAACTCGTCGACGATCGTTTCGCCGAGCGCGATTTTCTTCGGCGCGGGGCCGAGTTCCGCGTGAACCGCCGCGGCGCGTTCGGCGTCGCTAAGCTCCGGCGCGAGCGAGCTTTCGAGCTTTTCGCGGCGTTCGTTCCAAACTTGAATCGCGGCGTCGCGTCGCTCGACGTCGGTCGGCGAAACGGCGCGCGTCTCGCG
>JAZQAP010000323.1:0-3151 GCA_045545275.1 Thermoguttaceae bacterium
GTATGAGTTCGAAGGAACCGGCGGGCAAAAGATTTTGGTCGTTTCGCTCGAGTTTGCGCCGCGACCGGAAACGCTCGAATGGGCGAAAGCGCTCTTCGCTCGACCGGAGTACGCGAACCATTTCGGGATCGTGTTGACGCACTCCTACCTAAGACCTTACACGGCGGGACTTGAACGCGACGTCAAAGAGGGATACGGAATCAGCAAAGCGGGCGGCGCCGCCGGCGAAACGATTTGGCAAAAGTTGGCGCAACCGTCGTCCAATATTCGACTTGTGATCTGCGGACACCACTCGACCGCCGACAATATGGAGGGTTGCACCGGTTTTCGCGTCGACAAAAACGCCGCCGGCAAAACGGTTTCGCAACTCCTGTTCGACACGCAGGCGATGGGCGGCGGCTGGGAAGGAAACGGCGGCGACGGTTGGCTTCAACTCCTTGAATTTTCGAAAGATATGAAGACGGTAAAGGTGCGAACGTTCTCGCCGCTTTTCGCGATTTCGCCGTCGACCCAAGCGAACGCTTGGAACCGCGAAAAGTATTGCGAATTCGAGTTCAGTATCGAATGACGTTAAGTCGCAAAGTTGGCGTCGGCTCGTTTTTTTGAGCGAACCGTCGCCTCGTAACGAGCGAAGCGTTCGGCGTTTAGCGTCGGACGCTTTTTTTGTCGCCAGTCGACGCGTCGCTTGAGAACGACGTTTGACGTCGCGTCGCTGAAACTGAGTGCGGAGGGGAAAGAAACGGCGATGTTTTGTCAACCAAGCGCGGCCGAGATTAAGATTTGCAGCGCCGTTAACATGTTTAAAATCAAGACGAAAGGAACGAAAAAACGCTCCGGAATCGCTCGGTAGAGCCGCCGCCCGACGAACGCTCCGACGAGAAGGCCGGGCGCGAAAAAGAGGGTTAACATAAACGTCGTCGCGTTCATCATTTGCGCGTCGACCGCTTCGAAACCGAGGTTCGTTTTGATCGCCGTCGCGGCGAGTAAAAGCGGGATTTTACTGACGTTAACGACGAAGAAGAAAACCGCGTTCGTTCCCATAAAACGTTGTTTGTCGAGGTTTTGCGAAGCGAAGTAAGCCGCCGAAACCGCGCCCGCGGCGTTCCCGAGCATCGTCGTCAACCCGGCGAGCGTTCCGCATCCGATTCTAAAGGTCGCGCTCGTGGAGATTTGCGTCCAGCCGAGGCGTTTGCGAACGAACTCGAAAAGCAAAATCGACGTCGCCAAAATCCCGACCGTCAGCTTAAATTGCGCGTTGTCCATAAAGCACATGACCGCCGCGCCGCCGAGCAAACCGACGCCGACCGGTCTAAAAAGACGACGCAACAGCTTGAAATCGCAGTCTTTGCGATAAAACCAAACCGCCGCGACGTCGCCGAGAATTAGCAGCGGAACGACCGCTCCGGAGGCGAACATCTCGCGCCCGGAGAACGCGGAAATCATCAGCAAACACGCGAAAAGCCCGACGCCGGGAACGCCGGTTTTGGAAACGCCGATTAAAAAAGCGGCGCACAACCCGACGACCGCCGTCGTCGCCGTCAATAAGGATTCGAACGGCATTGATGCAACTCCTTGGAAACGCGTCGTTTCCCGCCGACGCCGAGCGGCCGCTCCTTGGGGACGGAGCGTGAAAATCGTCAATTAATTATACGTCTTTTATTAGTGAGCGCAAGCCGGGGCGGAAAGTCGACAAATTCCGCGTTACCGTCTTTTCTGTCTAACGTGCAAAACGATAAAACGGTAAAAATCGTTAAAATCTGAAAAAACTTCATAAAAAGACTGAAGAAAATTGCAAACAAAGACCGAAGATATGTCTAACTTTCGCTTTTTCCTGAAAAAACGAAAGACGTTTTCGTTGCGATGCGCCGTCGCGACGGAGTCGGAATTTCGGTTAAACGTTGTTCGGCGCTCTCTTTGCGAAAACATTAAATTAAGTTAAAACAATGACTAAAGCGTTTAAAGAACGAGCGAAACGAGGAGCGCGAACCTTGGTAAAACGACGGGATTTTTTGAAACGCGTCGCGATATTAAGCGTTTTGAGCTTTTCGACGGGCGCGGCGTCGCTCGTTTCGGGCGCGATTCCGGCGACCGCTTGGGAAGACTCGGCGCTTGAAAGCGCAACTCTTTACGAAGTCGACGCTTACAACGGCGAAGAAGCGACTCTTGAAGAATCGGCTCTTGAGGAGGAGACGCCGAGCGTAGCGAACGCGGAAGCGTTGGCGGCGGAGGAGGAAACGGACGCCGGTTACAGCTTGCATGTTCACGGCGCCGAGACGCACGAGACGCACGTGAAACACGTCGAGGAAGCGTCGGCGTTTCGCGTTTTGCTCGACAAATTGGAGCTTGGCGCGACGATTACCGCCGTCGGGCAGCAGTCCGATTTTGACGCGACCGACTCCGGAATCGACGGTTCGCTGATGGTCGAAGTCGAGGCGTTCGCGGAACTTACGGAGCGCGACTCGATGCGGGCGACCTTTAAAGTCGGAATGGGTGAAGGTTTAGGCGCGCGGATTCCGTCTTTTTGCGGGATCAACGCCGCGACCGGGGCGACTCGCGATATTTACTTGAATCAGCTTTGGTACGAACGTAAGTTCGGCGACGGCGACCGTTGGCGAGCGCGCGTCGGCTATCTCGATTTAACGAGCGACTTCGATACGAACGCTTACGCGAACGACGAATATTGTCAATTCCTCTCGGACGCTTTCGTCAACAACTTGACGTTCGAGTGTCCGGCGAACGCGCTTGGCGGGCAACTGTGGTGGGAACCGAACGATAAATGGTGTTTTGGCGTTGGTTACAGCGAGTCCGACCGCGATTGCGTCGAGATGTTTAGCCGCGGCGTCGCGATCGCCGAAGTCGACCGACGCGTTCAAATCGGCGAGTTGCAAGGGACGTATCGAGGGTACGTTACGGCGAATTTTACGCCGCGCGAGTCGCTCGACGGAAGCCGCGACGACCTCGTCAACGACGGTTGGGGACTCTCGTTCGATCAAGAAATTTCGAAATACGTCGGTCTTTGGGGACGTTACGGGCAACAAAACGGCGAGTGTTGCGAGTTCGACCGCGCGTTGACCGCCGGTTTCGAGCTGCATTCGTTCAGCGAGGAACGCCCGGACGATATTCTTGGTTTCGGATACGGGATTACATGCGT
>JAZQAP010000324.1:0-8852 GCA_045545275.1 Thermoguttaceae bacterium
CCGTCGCCGCGCGTTTCGCAAGGGTCGCAAAGTCGGGCGGCGGGTCGTCGACGCCGATATTGTGGAACTTGTGGTTCGTTCCGACCGGGTTCGACGGGCTGATCTGATGGCAAGAGACGCAGCGTCCGCGGTCGTTGAAAATTTTCCAACCCTCTTTCGCGTCTTGGGAAACGGCGTTTTCGTCGCCGCGCAGATAACGGAAAAACGGATTGTCGGTAAAATTCAAGCCGCGTTCGAAAACGGCCAACGCGTTCCCGACGTCGGCGTAGTTGACGTCGCGACCGTAAGCCGCTTGAAACATCGCTTTATATTCCGGGTCGTCGGCGATTTCCCCGACGACGCCTTCGGAGTCGAGCGGACGGCCCATTTCGCGACGGTTGACGATCGGCTGCAACGCTTGGTGTTCGAGGTTCGGCGAACGCCCGTCCCAAAAGAGACGGTAAAAGAACGCGGAACAAGCGGCGGTCGGCGAGTTGCGAACGCCGAGCTTCCCTCCGACGCCCTCGGAGGTCGGGCGATCGTCGGCGAACCCGCGCGACGCGTCGTGGCAAGTCGCGCAAGAAACGGTTCCGTCGCTCGACAAACGGCGGTCGAAAAAGAGCTTTTTCCCGAGCGCGAACCGCTCCGGCGTCGACTCGTTCCCCTCCGGAACCAGCGCGTCCCAATAACTTGCGTCGACGCCCGCCGGTTTCGCGACCGGGTCGACGCCGTTTAACATTTGGTCGAGCGCGGCTTCTTGAACTTCTTCCGGCGACGCGCCGCGTTCGTTTTCGAGCGCGCCCCGTCGAGCGCGTTCGGACGACGACTCCGGTCGAAGCGGCGTTTTGCGAGGCGGCTGGGACGCGGAACTCGGCGACGGCGCGTTCGTTCCGTTCGCGGACGCCGACGGCGTTCGCGGCGCTTCGGTCGTTTGCGAAACCGGCTTGAACGCCGAACGGGTCGACGGCGACGGCGCGGTTTCGAGCGGCGGCGTTCCCGGAATCGGAACCGCTTCGCGAACGGTCGGCGTTCCCGGCGTCGGGGTCGTTCCGACGGTCGGCGCTTGCGCGTTCGGCGCGACGCGACGCGGCGAAACCGGCGTCGGGCCCGCTTGCGTCGGCGGAACCGCGTTCGACGGAACGCGTTCGCTTGCAATCGTTTGCGGCGCTCCGTTTAAAACGTTCGACGACGGCGCGGTTCGCGGCGCTCCGGTTGAAACGTTCGGCGACGAAACCGCTCGCGGCGCTCCGGTTGAAACGTTCGGCGACGACGGCGCGGTTCGCGGCGTTCCGATTGAAACGTTCGGCGACGAAACCGCTCGCGGCGTTCCGCTCGTCGATTGTTGAGGAACCGTCGCGAACGTTCGCCCGAACCGGCGCGCTCCGAACGGTCGCGACGCGGCGCGGTTCGGCGTTTGCCGCGTCCAAGCGTTTTCGTAATGCGTCGTCTGCGCTCGACTTGCCGTTTGCGTTCGCGCCCTTCCGAACGGCTCCGTTTGCGGACGGCTCGGGCCGGTCGGCTCAAACGGCGCCGACTGCGCCCAAACGAACGACGCTCCGAGCGCGACGCTAAGAGCCGTCGCCGCGACAACTTGCCGCCTTCCTCTTCTTCGTCTTTCCTTTCCCATTTTCGATTTTACCTCCGATTCGAAAAATCTTGTCGACAATAACGTGTTTTGAAACGCGTCGAACGCCCGACGACGCGCCGACGTAAAAATACGACGCCCGGAGAAAAAAAACGAAATCGCGAAAAAAAGACAAGCGCCGCGTCGAGAAAAATCGAGTAAAGAAGCGAAACGCGGTAAAATCGGGAAAAGAAAACGTCGACGCAAGAAAAAACGAACGCGTTCCTCGCGGAACGCGCTCGTTTTCGCTTAACGACCTAAACGTTTAAACGTCGAAGTTTAGTGTTTGCCGTATTTCATCGGCTTGCCGCTGCGCATCGCGTGCATATACGCTTCGAGAGCGCGCATACGCGGATCGTCGCCGCTCATCGCTTCGCCGCGACACGGTTGCGTCAGGCACCAGTTCGACATATCGCGAAGAAGCGCGACGCGCCCGAGTTGCACTTGGTATTTCGGGTACGTTTCGGCGTGCGTTCCCTCGGCGTCCGGATGGCACATATCGCAGGAAACGCCGTTTTTGCTCCCAAGGAGATCCGCGCTATGGAAAATGAGCGAACCTTCGGCGACGAGACGCTCGGTTTCCTTCTTCCAAAGGAGCGCGTCCGCTTCGGTGTAATTGCCGTAAGTATGGCCTTCTTTTTGGCTTCCTTTGATATTCCAAACGGTTTTGTTGTCGTCGATCTTCTTGATCGGATGGCGCTCAAGCTCCTCCGCGACCCAAGAATCGTCGAAACCGCGCGTCCACTGCGTCGAAGAAGCCGGAAACTCCTCGTTCTTCAACTTCGCGCCGTCGTCGACGCTCGTTTCGGAGCAAACGACGACTTGGCCCGGCGCCGCGACGACCGCTTGCGAACGGAAACGGCCCCAAAGTTGCGCGGTCGCCTCCGACGAGGTTAGCGAAACGACCGCGACGGCCGCGATCGGCGCGACCCCAAGCGCGGCTCCGAACAAAAACGATTTCCAATCCAATTTTTTCATGTCGTTTTTCCTTTCGTTTCAAACGCGCTCAATAGTTCGGAATATTCGGACGCGGCGGCATTTGCGATTCGTCGCCGTCGCGAACGTAAGCGGCCGGAACCAAAATCGGCTTGCGGTTCCAAATGTTGTACACCTTGTCGACGAGTCCTTCCGCCGAAACGCGGAACTCGCCGTCGCCGCAACCGTCCATCGCGTTGAACGGATCGGAACGGTTCATCGGAACGGTCAGTTCCGGCGTCCCTTGCGGCGCGTAGGGCCAAGGCCAAGCGGTCGACAGGAGCCCGTGAAACGAAATGTTGTCGATTTGGTTCGTCAGGAGCTGGTGCGTGTGGCCGTGAATAACCGTAACCTTCTCGAAACGGCTCAAAATCGCTTGCACTTCCTCCGCGTCTTCCGTCCAGAAGTTCCAATCTTTATAGAGTTGGTAAAGCGGCGAGTGCGAGAAAACGACGATCGGTTTGTCGTCCGGGCAGTCGGCCAACGTTTCTTCGAGCCACTTGCGCGACGCTTCGCCGACTTGGAACGGACGTTGGACGCGGTTGTCGAGCCCGGCGACCGTCGACATACGCTCCGCCGGCGTCATCTTGCGTTCCGTCCAAAAATCTTCTTCCAAAACGCTCATCAGGCAGACGAAGCGAACGCCTTTATGATCGAACGACCATTGCGGTTCGCCGAAAAGCGACTTCCACTTCTCGCCCATATCGTAATACCAGTCGTGTTCGCCGACCATAATCTTGAGCGGCGCCTTCAACTCTTTAAGAATATCGTATCCGAGTTGAAGTTCTTCCGGACGTCCGAGTTGCGCTAAGTCGCCGCCGTAAAAGACGAAATCGGGCTGTTCTTCCATTGCGTTCACGTCGTCGACGGCGCGCATCAGCGCGTTGGCGAAGCGGTCGTTCTTTTCCTTGACGTAAAGGTGCGAGTCCGAAATATACGCGACTTTGAAACCGCCGTTCGAGGCGGCGCCGTTTTCTTCTTGCGCGCCGACGAAACGAAGCGGTTGGAAGGAACCGAACGTCGCTCCGGCGGCGGTCGCGGCGGCGCAAGACGCGGCGGCGACTTTCAGGAACGAACGGCGGTCGAGGTTGTTCAACGCGGCGAAAAACTCGGTTCGCTCGCGCTCGACTTGGGTTTCAAGGTTTTCTCGTCGATAACGGCTCATCGGTTATTCTCCTTTCTTGGCGGCGGTCGCGTCGAACTTTTCGAACGACAAAACGCGGCGGGTCGAAACGTCGACGTCGCGCTCCGGACGGCTCTTCGCGGCGGCGGAGCGTTGTTTGGCGAACTCTTTCGCGTTTTCGTCGGCGAAGCGAACGTCGGTCAGCGAGAAGAGGAACGCGACAAGTTGGTCGACTTGTCGGTCGGTCAGGTTAAGCGGTTCGATTCCGCCGTCGAGGTAACGGTTCGGAACGCCGCCTTTGTTGTAATGGTCGACGACGTCCCAAAGCGTTTCCATCGAACCGTCGTGCATATACGGGCCGCTAACTCCGACGTTCGTCAGCGGCGACGTGCGGTAGGCGCCAATGTCCGTCGGATTTTTCGTAACGATGAAGCGACCGAGTTCGCTCAGGTCGCTGTTGAGCGCAAGCTCGTCGACCGCCGCTTCCGACGCGTCCGATTCGAGCGCCGCAAGCGCGCGCGCCGCCATCGTCTCGAAATCTTGGTTGTGCGCCGCGACGCCGATGTTGTGGAATTTGTTGTTCGAGCCGACCGGGTTCGACGGGCTGATTTGGTGGCAAGACGCGCAACGGCCTTGGTTGTTGAAGATTTTCCAACCTTCTTTAGCGTCCTGCGAAATCGCGTCCTCGTCGCCGTTCATATAACGGAAGAACGGATTGTCGAGAAAAACGAGGCAACGTTCGAAAACGCCGAGCGCGTTCCCGACGTCCGGGTAGTTGACGTCGCGTCCGTAAGCCGCTTGGAACATCGCTTTGTATTCCGGGTCGTCTTTAATGCCCGCGATAATTTTTTCCGGGTCGAGAGGCATCCCCATTTCGATCGGGTTGACGATCGGTTGCATCGCTTGGTGTTCGACCGTCGGGGAACGACCGTCCCAAAACATCGTGTGAAGGAACGTAACGTTAAAGGTCGGCGGCGCGTTGCGATTCCCGATTTGATCGCCGACGCCTTCCGAAGTCGCCCGAGCGTCGCCGAACCCGCGCTTAATATCGTGGCAAGTGGCGCAAGAAACGGTGCCGTCGCTGGAAAGGCGACGCTCAAAGTAAAGTTTCTTTCCGAGCGCGAAACGTTCCGGCGTGATTTCGTTTCCTTCGGGAATGAGCGACGCCCAGTATTCTTCGTCGACGCCCTTCGGCGGAGCGCAAACGTCGACGCCTTCGAGGAGTTTGTCGAGCGCGGCCTCTTGCACCGGCTCCGGCGTCGCGCCGTGTTCGCTCTTGAGCGTCGTCTCTTGCGCGAACGCCGACGACGCGGAAAGAGCGCCGACGACCAACGCCGCGACGACGTTGCGCCAACGTTTCAAAGTCGTGTTTTTCATTCGTTTTTTCCTTTCGTTCGTCCGCGCCGCTCGCCCCGACCCAACCGTCTCTACCCTTTAAGTCGACATTTGGTTCGGCGTTTCGGCTCGACGCGTAAAAACGAGAAAATGTCTTTAAATCTGGAAAGTTTTCGCTATTTTCGGTAAATCGCGACGAAAAATTTAACGGACTCGTCGCGCCGAAAACAAATCGCGGCCCGTTCGAAAAACGTCTCGCGAATTCTCTCCGACGAAACGCTCGTTAAAAACGCGGCGACGCAAGAAAACGTCGCGCCGCGAACGCCGACGCTCCAACGCCGAACCGACGCGCTCGAAATAAAAGGCCGATAGAAAATCGAGCGCGTTCTAAGGTTCGTCGTCGAACGCCAAGCGTTAACGACAATTTAACCGTTCGCGTCGGACTGCCGTTCCGCCGTCGAAAAAACTCGAGCGAACCGTTGGGAACCGACGCGTTTTGTCGTTATATTAATACGTCGAAACAGTAAAGCGGCGAATCACCAACCGTAAACGATGTTCGATTCGATCGTTTTGCGCGCTTTTTCGAGGTCGACGCCGGTTTCGTTCATAAACAAACGAATCGCGTGCAGTTTATCGCCCGAGGCTTTCGCGAGGCATTCGCGAGCGACGTCGGAAACTTCGGCGCCGTTGCCGGTGATGCCGAGCGCGGCTTTCGAAATGACCCACGCGTCGCGGGGGCGTTTCGTAACGCGAATCGCTTCTTCGGTCGGGTAGTTTTCGCGCAAGACGGCTTTGGCGCCTTCTTCGCTGTCGGCCCAGGCGATGACGATGTGAGCGGGAGTTTCAAGTTCAAATAAGGCCATAATTTTTTCCCCGTACGGCTAAGGGTGAAACTTTCGTTTGTATAAGGACGAACCGCTTCGTTTCGAACGCGCCGAAACCAAAACGCCTCGCCGTCGAACGAACGACGCGGAAAGCGAAAAAAAAGTCGCTCGCCGCGCCGTCCCTTTCGTCGAAACGAATTGTATCAAAAAACGGCGGAAAATAACAGTCGAAAAACGCGAAATTTTCCTTTTTTTATCGTTTTTTTTCGTTTCGAATCGATTCAACGCGTCGGACGCGCCGGTAAAACGCGCCCGACGAAGGAAAAAAGTCGACTATTTCTCGACGGTGAACGTGTGAACCGTGGTGTGGCGGTAGGTTTCGCCCGGTTTCAGAATCGTCGACGGGAACTCCGGTTGGTTCGGGGAGTTCGGGTAGTGTTGCGTTTCGAGGCAGAACGCGGTGTGCTTCGCGTAAACGTAATCGCCGACTTTCGTCGAACCGTCGAGGAAGTTGCCGCTGTAGAATTGGACGGCCGGCTCGGTCGTTTCGATCTTCATCACGCGACCGGTTTTCGGGTCTTTCGCGATCGCGCAGAGGCCCATTTCGCCCGGTTTCGCTTGGTCGAGAACGATGCAGTGGTCGTAACCGCCGTTGAATTGTTCTTCGGCGACTTTGTCGATGTCTTGACCGATCGGTTTCGCGGTACGGAAATCAAGCGGGGTGCCTTCGACGGACGCGACTTCGCCGGTCGGGATGAGGCCGGCGTCGGTCGGGAGGTAGCGCGAGGCGTTCAGTTGGAGGATATGGTCGCGAATCGTGCCGGAGGTCGCGCCGCCGAGGTTCCAGAACGTGTGGTTCGTGAGGTTGATCGGGGTCGCTTTGTCGGTCGTCGCGGTGTAATCGATCTTCAGCGTGTTATCGTTGCCGAGCGTGTAAACGACGACGACCGCGAGATTGCCCGGGTAGCCTTCTTCGCCGTCTTTCGCGGTGTATTTGAGCGTCAGCGAGGCGCCGTTTTCGTCGGCGGCGGGGGTCGCGGCCCAAACGACTTGGTCGAAGCCTTTCAGACCGCCGTGGAGCGCGTTTTCGCCGTTGTTGACCGGAACGCTGTATTCGACGCCGTCGAGGGTGAATTTACCCTTGGCGATGCGGTTGCCGTAACGACCGACGAGCGAGCCGAAGTACGGGCGAACGTCTTGGTATTCCGGAATCGTCGGGTAGTTGCAGGAGACGTTGCCGAGGTTCCCGTCTTTGTCCGGGACGTTCATTTCGTAAAGAACGCCGCCGAAATCCAAAATTTTCGCGTTCACGCCGTTCGCGTTCGTCAGCGTGAAGACTTGGACGGTTTCGCCCTCTTTCGTTTTCCCAAATTCGGCGACGGCGAACGACGCTTTCATAGCTTCTTCCTTCACTTCGGGTTGAGCGGCTTCTTCGACGGCGGGCGCGGCTTCGGCGGCTTTCGCGACCGCGACTTCGGCGGCGGCCGGAGCGGCTTCTTCCGTTTTCGCCGGAACGGCTTCTTCAGCCGGAGCGGCTTCTTCGACATTCGCCGCGGCGCATTGCCCGCAAGCGCACGGAGCTTCGACGACGACGCAAGGAGTCGCGCGACGGAACAAAGGACGACGACCAAACAACGATTGAGCGAACGTCGCGTCCGCCGCGACCGTCGCAACCGCGCCGCCGACAAGCGCGGCGACAAGAACCGATTTTTTCATGGCAATACTCTTTCTGTAAACGTAATCGATCGGTCGGCGCCGCTCGTCAAAAAGCGTTGCGCCGCCTTTTTCGTCTCCACCCCCCAATTATAACCGCAAGGAACTTGAAAATCAACGACTTTCCCTCGACTTTTCGCAAAAAACCCTCTAATTTCGTCGACTTAAGGGCCGCCGTTCGTCCGCAATCTCCGCGCGTTTTCCCCTCGCTTCCCAACCGTCCCGTCTCTCCTAATCCGATCGTCTTCTCCATATTCGTTTTTTTAGCGCTTCGTCGCGCCGTTATTCCCCCGTCCCGCCGCGTTATGCAATTTTGGCGCCGTTCGACGCTTCCCGTTCAAAAAACGCGATATCCGCGCCGTCGCAACAACACACTTTTTCACGTTCTTACAAACTGTGGAGTTCCTTTAAAAATTTCTCGAAAAATTTTGAAAATTTTCTAAAAAGGCGATTTTAAAGCGAAAGCGGCGCTTTACAAAAGACGAAAAATTTGTCAAAATAAAGAGGTTCGAGATTACCCGACTCGACGCGCCGCGTCGCCTGCAAAGGGGCGAAACGCTTTTTCGGGCCGCCGGAGCCGCGGAAAACAACGAAAAATCTGCGCGCTCGCAACGCTCAAAACGCGAAACGCTATTTTATTAAGAAAACGACGCAAAATTCGAAACCTCGCGACGACGTCTCCGACGTCGCTCGACGCGGCGTTTCCGGCGCGTTCGCACCCGTATTCCCTTAATATTAGGAGAACAATATGACCGCAACGACCCCGTCGTTCCGAGACGGAAGCCTGACGGCCTACCAAAAATGCGTCGAAATCGCGCATAACCTCTGGTGGAGCTGGCATCCCGACGTCGTCGAAATTTTCCAACTCCTCGACCCGCTTCGTTGGCGCGACCTCGGCCACAACCCGATCGCGTTGCTGCGCGAATACACGCCGGAACAATTCGAAACCCGCGTTCTCGAGCTGACGCTCCATACGCGTATCGATATGGCGTACCGCCGCCTTAAGAAATACGTCTCGGAACGCCCGATGTGGGCGCGCCAAAACGCCGGCGTCCTCGGTTCGCGCCCGGTCGCTTACTTCTCGCTCGAGTTCGGCCTCCACGAATCGGTTCCGATTTACTCCGGCGGTCTCGGCGTTTTGGCCGGCGACCACGTCAAGAGCGCCAGCGGCCTCGGCGTTCCGCTCGTCGCGATCGGCCTCTTCTACGACCAAGGCTACTTCAAGCAACTGATCGACGAAACCGGCGGGCAAGCCGAAAATTACGTCGACACGAAGGTC
>JAZQAP010000325.1:0-3280 GCA_045545275.1 Thermoguttaceae bacterium
AGATCGCGGCGATCGTCCAAACGACAAGAAGCGGGACGGCGAGGTAATGCGTCGCGGCGCGGTCGCCGAAAAACGCGATCCCGAACGCGAGGGCGCCCCAAAGCCAATACGCCGTCGAAAATTCAATTTCGAACCGGAAAATTTCCGCGAACTGCCAAACGCTCAACCCGAAAACGAACGCGCCGAGAAAAAAGAGCGCCGCCGAAAAATTCGGACGCTTGCCGAGTCGCGCCGCGAAACCGCCGAGGTAAACGACCGCGAGCGAACCGAGTAAAAGGACTATTTTGAAAGACTTGCCGAGATTTTCCCAAGTGAGCGACAAAATGAAAAAAAGGGCGATTCCGAGCGCGAGCGCCCCGAGCGTCGCCGTCGCGAAGACGAGGAAGCGTCCGAAAGCGTCGCGGCGGTCGGTCGTTTCGCCGTAAAGAGCCCGGAGTCGAGCCGCCGTTTCCGGATCGATATAATTGTTGTTGGCCCAAAAATTGACTTCCGTTTGAAGCCAACGGAGCGCGTGAGGCGGAAGGCTCCGTTTTTCGTTTGCGTTCGACATAGCGCGGTCTCCGAAAAAACGTTGAGGGGCGGTTCAGTTTAACGCGGCGAAAACCGAACGAACGACGCCGCGTCAATATTGTAACCGACGCGCCGACGTATTTCAAGCGTTTTTAGCGGAAAATTAAGATTTTTTAACGCGCGGGACGAAGGGCAAAATTTGCGCTCCTATAGTAATGTCGACAACACGATGTAGCGCTCGGCGGAAAACGCTTGGCGTTCGGGAAGCGAAAAACCTCGTCTCGACGTGAAAACGGAAAGGAATGAAAGAGGAAAAAAGAAAAAAAGAGGGAAAAAACGAAAAAAATGAAAAAAAAACGGAGAAAATGGCGAAAAATACCTTGGCGGGGCTGGACGTCTCGCGCTATTCGGGTATATTTAAAGGACGTTCCTTTGTTGAAATCGCTCTTTGCGAGGTTTCGCGCAAGTAGTTCGGGCGCGAAGACGAAAGGAAATCGACGCAAAACCGGGAAGCGGGACGCCGCGCCCATTGGGAACGTCGAGAAAAAATAAACGATTGCCGACGGTCGGCGTTGGACGCGTTTTTTCGAACGCGGCGCCGTCGTCGTTATTTTGGAGTCGATTCGACGCAAGCGGCGTTTTCGGAACGCGTTAAGCGCAGGGCCCGACCGGGTCGGCGCGTCGCGAGGCGATCTCGCGACCGTTGGCGCGCGCCGCGACGAAGCGACTTAAACCGCCCATTTTGGAGGATTAGTTCAAATGGTCAAGCTCACTTTGCGCGAAAAAGAAACGATTCAAGACGCCGTTCGTCGCTTCCGCAAGCTCGTCGAACGCAGCGGGATCAAAAAGGAAATGCGTCGTCGCGAAAATTACGAAAAGCCGAGCGAAACGAAACGTCGCGCTCGCCTTCGCGCCGAACGCCGCGCCGTTCGCGCTTCGAAGATGGCCGCTCGCTAATCTTTCGACGACAAAACGCTCGATATTTTTATTTATTGCAAACGCTTAAACCGTCGCTCTTCTTACGTCGCGGTCGGTTGTCGTTTTGCGAACGTCGAGTTAGAAAAACGCCGCTCCTTCGTCGAGCGGCGTTTTTTTTGGCGAGCGTTTTTCGCTCTCGAAGCCAAGCGCGATTTAGAGAGGGCGAAACGGTCGTCTTTCGTCTTTTTCCGAAAATTTACTTGAAATTTGCGCGGCGAACCGGTATACTTAACGAAACGGCGCGCTTACTCGGCGGATTCTTGCAACTCGTCGCGAAGGGCGTCGCGATTAACGGTTCTAAGAAGAGAAAAGACGAAAAGCGGCGCTGCGTCGCAAAACGGAGCCTTTATGGAACGTCGAAAACAGAATTGGAGAAGAAACGCGTTGCAATGCGTCGCCGTCGCGGCGGCCCTTTACGGCGGCGTCGATTTTGAAACGTTGAACGGATTGCAAATAACGACGAACGCGGCGTTTGCGAACCTTGACGCGGAAACCGCAAAGACCGGCGACGTCGCGTCGAACGAGGCGGCGGAATCGGCGAATCGTTCGTTAGTTTGCGACTTTATGTCGCCTCCGGATTCGGCGCGACCCGGCGTTTACTGGTTTTTCCTCGACGCGAACCTGTCGAAAGAGGGAATGAAGGCCGACCTCGAAGCGATGAAGCGCGCCGGGATTGGGCGGGCGATCGCGATGGAGGCAAATCAAGGCGGGCCCAAGGGTTCCGTCGCGTACATGACGCCGGAATGGCTCGACTGTTGGCGGTTCGCGGGCGCGGAAGCGAAGCGTCTCGGAATCGACCTAACTCTTGCGTCCGGGCCGGGTTGGTGCGGCGCGGGAGGGCCTTGGATTCGACCGGAAAACTCGATGCAACACTTGCGTTCGTCCGAAACGAAAGTCGTCGGGCCGTCGCGGATTGAGATAGAATTGCCGAAACCGACGCCGCGCGACCCCTATTTTGGCCGCGGTTCGCTCGGGCCGTGCGAGGAAGATTGGCGCGAATTTTACCGCGACGTCGCCGTTCTTGCGTTCCCAACGCCGAAAGGAAATTGGCGACTTCCCGATTGGGAGGAAAAGGCGCTCTTTTTCCGTCCGCCGTACTCGTCGCTACCCGGCGTCAAACCGTTTTTGCCGCCGACGCCGGAAACGCCCGACGCCGCCGATTCGGTTGTCGACGCGTCGCAAATTCGCGATATTTCGCAGTTTATGGACGCGAACGGGCGTTTGACTTGGGACGTTCCGGAAGGCGAGTGGACGATTTTGCGACTCGGACGTCGCTTGACCGGGCAGACGACGCGCCCCGCTCCCGACGCCGGACTCGGGCTCGAATCGGATAAGTTCGAAACGTCCGGAATCGACGCGCACTTCGCCGCCTTTAACGCGAAAATGCTTGACGTCGCGGAGTTTACGACGCTGCATCACGACAGTTGGGAAATGAGTTCGCAAAACTGGTCGGAGAATTTTCGCGAACACTTTACGAAACGTCGCGGTTACGACCCGTTGCCCTGGACGCCGGCGATGTTTGGGATTCCGGTCGAAAGCGTCGAGAAAACGGAACGCTTCCTTTGGGACTTGCGGCGGACGGCGCGGGAACTCGTTTACGAGAATAACGTCTTGCGAATGAAGGAGTTGGGAGCGGCGCGCGGACTTGATTTTTCGACGGAGGCTTACGACCTCAACCCGGCGGGCGACCTTTACCTCTTCCGAGCGGCGAACGTCCCGATGGGCGAATTTTGGTCGCGCGGGTACGGTTTCGACGCCGATTTCAGCGTCTTCGAAGCTGTTTCAAGCGGAC
>JAZQAP010000326.1:0-14632 GCA_045545275.1 Thermoguttaceae bacterium
CTTCGCGGAACTCGGTTCGCTCGACGAAACGTCCGACCCCGCCGACTTTGCCGACGTTAACGCCGACTTCGCCGAATCGCTCGAAACGGACGCGGTCGCGCTTTCGTCGGCGCTCCTCGACGCGGAAACCGAGCGCCGCCGAAGCGTCTTCGCCGAACTCGACGACGCGTTCGACCGCTAACCGCCGGAACCGTCGCCGTCGTCGCGTTTCCCCGACGTTAACGGCGAAACGCGGCGCGGCGCGTTCGCTCCGTCCTTAACGTAATCCTCCGATCCGTCGGAACAAAAAAGGCGAAACGCCCGATTCGAGCGTTTCGCCTTTTGGCGTTTTCGTTCCGTTCGCCGCTCTTGCTCCGCGGCGTTTTTCTCGACGTTGGCGTCGGTCGGTTCGCTTGGTTCGGTCAGTTCGCCTTTTTCGAGCGGATTTTCAGCTCGCGCGCTTGAACGTCGTAAAAGTAGACGTCGCCTTCCGGCAGCTTCGGCAGAACGATTTGGTTCGCCTTAATAATCTTCGTCATAAACTCTTCTTCGGAGTTCGGATAACGGCCTTCGCTCGCTTGGAAGAGGTTCATCGCCGACGGAATCTGCATTCGGAAAACCGCCATTTCTTGCGCTTTAAAGTACGTCGAAACCGGAACGGTAACGATCGACATAGGCTCTTCCGACGTAACGCCGTACTCGCCCTTCCCGGTCGCGCCGACGTCGGCTTTTTTCTCGACGTATTCCGCTTCCGGTTCCGTCGCGTTTTCGGTCGCTCCGGCGGCGGTCGCGTCCGTCGTTCCGGCGGCGTTTTCGACGTTCGCGCCCGTTTCGCTCGTCGCGGCGGTTTCTTGCGTCGATTCGGCATCTTCGCCCGGCACCGGAATCGGCTCCGAACATCCGCAAACCGCGCAAAGCGCCAAGAGTCCCGCGCCGAACGTCAAACCGCCCCAATTACGCGTTTTCTTCATTTTACCGTTTCTCCTTTTTTGAAAAATTTTAACCAAATAAGACTTCGCTTCCAGCGTCAAAAGTCGTTTTTCAACGTTTTTTCGTTTCCGCGACGCGTTTTCGCAACCGTCGCCCCGCTTCGCCGCTTATCCGTTCGCCGCCCGACGCGAGCGCGCCCGGTTGAACTCGTATAAAAAGACGCCGACCGAAACGCCGAGGTTCAGCGAGTCGACGTCCGGACGCATCGGAATCATCACCGAACGGTCGCACGCGGCGACGAATTCCGGCGTCAATCCAGAGTATTCGTTCCCGAAAACAAACGCGGTTCGCTCCGGCCAAGCGTCGATTTCCGGCAGGGACGCGGCTTCGTCGTTCAAGACGGTCGCGAAAAAACGGACGCCCCGACGTCGGCGCGCCTCGGAGATCTCGTCGAGGAGATTCTCGGCCCGGAAAATCGGCGTTTGGAGGACGCCTCCCATCGAGACGCGGAGCGCCCGACGCGAAAACGGGTCGCAACACCGTTCGCCCAAGACGACCGCCTCCGCGCCGAGCGCCGCCGCGCAACGGAACGCTAGCCCCAAGTTGTCCGGCTTCGTCGCGTCCGGCAAAACGACGAACGCGCCGCCGCGTCGCGACAGAAAGCGCGTTCCGCTCCCGGTTTCGCCGACTTGCGCCGCTTCGCCGAACGTCGTTTTTTCGCCAATTTCGCTAATTTCGCCAACCTTGCCGTTTTCGCCTTTTTTCCCGGGTTCGTCGCCGAACGTCGCGTCGAGCCCTTCGAGAAACGTCGGAATCGGCGCGCGCTTCCCGACGGCCAAAATTCCTTGATGAAACTCGAACCCAACCAGCTCGTTCGCGGCGGCGCGCTCGTCGACGCGGTAAATCGGAACGTCCGCCGGAACCAACGACAGACAGTCGCCGAGCCCGGTTTCTTTGCGCGTCGTCAAAATCGATTCGACCCCGAACCGCGACCGCAAAAGCCGCTCGACGACGAGCGCGCCCTCGGCGACGAAAATCGATTCGCCGCGCAACGTTCGCTCGCGCAAGTTCCGATAAGGCCGCAATCTCGGGTCGTCGAGGTTGTCGACGCAAATTTCCCGCGCCGTCGCGTCGCTCATTTCGTTTCGCTCTCCGTCTTCCGGTTTTTCCGTTGTTTTCGTTTTTTTCCGCTTTTGGGTTCGCCTCGACCGCGAACGCGTTTCGACGTTCGACGGCGTTTGTCGCCCTTATTATTAATGAAGAACGCCGCTTCGTCAAGCGCCCAGCTCTTCGGCGCGACGCAAATCCTCCGCCGCGCCCGTTTCGTCGCCGAGCGCTCGTTTCGCCAAGCCGCGATACCGGAGCGCGACGCCGCTGGTCGCGTCGACGTTCAAGACCGCGTCGCAAAGGCGCAACGTCTTTTCCGGCGCGCCGCGACGCAGCCAAGTCCCGGCGCAATGCGCTTGCGCGATCAAGAAACTCGGGTCGATCAAATACGCCGTTTCAAAGTCGACCGCCGCCTCGTCGTCCCGCCCGACCGCCAACTTCGCGACGCCGCGATTGTTGAACGCTCCGGCGCAAGCGGATTCGTCGCCGTTCGCGATCAGCCAATCGCAGTCGGCGATCGCCTCGTCGAAGCGGCCCGTTTCGATCAAAATCGAACTCCGCGTCAAGCGAGCGTCGAACGGCGCCGGTTGCGACTCGATAATCCAAGTCAATTCGCGCAACGCGTCGCCGAGTTCCCCGCGCTCGTGAAAGAGGTCGGCCCGCTCCGCGAAAACCTCCTCGGCGTTCGGGTCGAGTTCCCCGGCTCGCCGCAACGACTCCAACGCGTCGTCGAGCCGCCCGAGCCGACGCTCCGTCAAACCGCGCCAAAACCAAAGACGAGCGTCGCGCGGAGAAATCGCCAACGCCCGACGGTAAGCGCGCTCCGCTTCCTCGAATCGCCCCTCTTTCGTCGCGACCGCCGCCAAGCGCCGCCAAAAAAAAGTCGCGCCGTAAAAATACCCGAACGCCGCGGCCAACAAAATCAGCGCGACCGCTAAAACCCAACTATCCGTCGCCATTTTTACCTCAAATTTCAATCGATTAAAACATTGCGTTTCAACGCATAAATACCGAAACCTAAATAAAATAACTAAACGGCGTCGATTATCCGCGCCGGCGTCGAAAAAACTTCCTCGACGCGCTATTTTACCGAAATTGCGACGGAATTTAAAGGCGAATCTCCGCATTTTTCGCCGAAATTGTCAAGAAAAGGGCCCCGAAACGCCGATACCGCCGCCGAGAGCGCGTTTTTCGCTCCGGTCGCCGACGCTCGCCGTTTCGCCGTCGGGCGCGCGACGCGCCCTCGTTCGCCGCTTCCGCTTCCCTCTCCCCGTTCGCCCCCAAAAAACCGACGAGAAAGAAAAAACGACGATGCAAGACCCGCGCGACGCCGAAATCGCCGAACTTAAAGAACAGGTTCGCCGCCTTGAAAAGATGTTGTCCGAAACGCAGCCGCTCGTCGCGGTCGGCGAATTGGCCGGAACGACGACGCACGAGTTCAACAATATTTTGACGCTGACGATCAATTACGCGCAAATGGGGCTCCGCCGCAACGACGACGAAACCCGCGAAAAAGCGTTTACGAAGATTTTGGACGCGTCGCAACGAGCGGCGAAAATCGTCGGCGTCGTTCTCGGCTTGGCGCGCAATCGCAAGTCGGGACGCGAAGCGACCGATCTGCAAGCGCTCGTCGACGACGTGTTGCTCCTCCTCGAACGGGAGGCCCGCAAGTACCGCGTCGCGATCGAAACGCGATACGAACCGGTTCCTCCGGTCTTGGCGAACGGAAACCAAATTCAACAGGTTCTCGTCAACCTGTTGGTCAACGCGCGGCAAGCGTCGCCGAGCGGCGGGCGAATCGTCGTTAAAATCCGACGCGCCGACGACCCGAATTACGTCGAGGTCGCCGTTCGCGACTTCGGGCCCGGTATCCCTCCGGAAACGCTTCCGAAAATTTTCGACGCGTTTTACTCGACCAAAAGCGGCCCGGACGAAACCGGCAAAGGCGGCTCCGGACTCGGGCTCGCCCTTTGCAAGCGTATCGTCGAGGAACACGCCGGAAAGATTCGCGTCGAAAGCGCGCTCGGCAAAGGAACGTCGTTCGTCGTTCGCCTTCCGATCGCCCCCGACGCCGCGAAGTAGCGCCGCCGCGACGTCCGCCGACGCCGCGAAGTAAGGTCGCCGAAACGCCCTTCAAACGCCCGCCCGCTCCGAAACGCCGTCCGAAATTTGAAAAAAACGGAAATTTCTCGAAAAGCTTATTGGAATTTCGGCGCGAATAGATTATACTTAAAATAAAGACGCGGTTTCGTCGGCGCCCCGACGCTCCGTTTCGACGAAACGTCGTCGACGCGAAGCCGAGCCGCTTCCGCGTCCCCTTGGAACCTAACGCCTTAGCCCCTTTGGAACCGCGATATGTCCAAATTCCTTTGCATCGCTTCGACGACCCTTTCGGCGATCATTTTCCTTATTTTCCTCCTCGATCTCGCCGCCGGTATTCCGTTCGGCAAAGCGAACGCGTTGATGGATATTATCTTCGTCCTCTGCGCCGGCGGCGTCGCCGCGTTGAGCGTTCTTTCGCTCCGCCAACAGAAATAAGGAAGCGCCGCCGAAACGCCGTCGCGTTTTTGGTCGACGGCGAATCGAACGAGCTCCCGACAAATCCGAGACGCGCAACCGTCGAAATCGCGTTTTTCGCCGGTTCGCGTTCTTTGTTTTCTTGCGCCGCTTCGCTCGACGCGCTCGCCCCGTTTCCGACGCTTAAAATCGTTCGTCTTTTCGCGACGCGGCGTCGATTCGTTTAACCGCCCAATCAAAAGACAAAATTCAAACCAACGCTTTCAACCGACGTCCGAAAAGCCGGAAACCGCGCGCTCTTTTGCTCGTCGCGGAAGTCAAGAATCTCAAATTCGGAAATCCAAGGAAGCCCGAACCGTCAAAAGCGGAAATCGACAAGTCCGACGCGGCGGTTGGTTGGCGATAAATAGAAGCCCGAACCGTCAAAAGCGGAAATCGACAAGTCCGACGCGACGGATGGTTGGCGATAAATAGAAGCCCGAACCGTCAAAAGTGGAAATCGACAAGTCCGACGCGGCGGTTGGTTGGCGATAAATGGAAGCCCGAACCGTCAAAAGCGGAAATCGACAAGTCCGACGCGGCGGTTGGTTGGCGATAAATGGAAACCCGATCCGTCAAAAGCGGAAATCGGAACAAGAAAAGAAAAAAGAGTTTCTCCCTCCATTATCTGCGACCTGGAAAAAATGTCGCTGCGAGACAGGCGGCGACCTAGCGTGCACCTGCACTAGCCGTTTGCGGTCGCGGCCTACGCTAATGGTTGACCATCCGGGGCAAATATTTAGGGAGAAACTCAGTACTTGTATTATAGCGCGCGCTTTCGCAATTTTCAAGCGTTCGCCGACTTTTTTCCTTATTTTTTCTCGTTTTTTTCCAAAAATCGTTTTTTTTTTCGCGTCCGACGTTTCGCCCCGTTTGCCCGTTTTACGCGCCCCGCCTATTTTCGCCAATCTCGACGCCGTTTCGCTCGCGCCGTTCGCTCGAGCGAAGCGTTTTCCGATTCAGCGGCGGCGCCAAGGATTCGCGTCGAAACGATCGTCGTCGCGTTGCGTCGGCGGATTTTCGAACCGTTCCAAAACGCGGCGAGCGTGTTCGGCGACCATTTCGCGCAACTCCGGCGGCTCGAGAACTTCCGCTTCCGCGCCGTATCCGAGAATCCACCAGATAATCTCGGTCAACCCGGCGACGCGAAATTCAAGCTCCGCGCTTCCGTCCGGGAAAACTCGCGTTTGTTGCGTCTTATGCCAACGCACTTCGGCGACGTTCGTCCCGACTTTCGCCGAAAACCGAACGACGACGCGACGCGTCCGCGGACCGCGAATGAAACGCCAAGCGTCGCCGAAATACGAGTCGAGCGAAAAATTCAAGTTTTCGAGAAATTTTGCGTCGGACGGTTCGACGCTCTCAAACCGCGCGATCTTAAAAGTTCGCGTCTCCCGATGGAGCGAGGAATAAGCGACGACGTACCAAGCGCGAGAATAAAAAACGGCGTAAGGGTGCGCCGTCGTCGTCAACGTCGGCCCGGTCGATCCTCGGTAACGCGCTTCAAACGGTCGGCGCGCCAAGCAGGCGTCGAAAATCTCGTCGAAAAAGCGATCGCGACGTTCGCCGCTCGTCCCGCTTGCGTTTCCCGTTAAATAATCGTTCGTCGTTTCCGTCTCCTTTTTCATTGCGTCGGGGCGCGTTCCGCTTTCGTCGACCGCGCCCCTCTTCATCGCGACGCGAATCCGCGTCGCTTCGACGAAATCGAGCAGCGTCGGAGAAAGCGTCGACGCCAACTTCGCCGCCGCGCCTCGCAACGACGCGAAAAGATTACCGTCGAGCTTTTCGCCCGCTTCGTGAAAAAGTACGAGAATCGCCAACGCTTCGCGCTCCGTAAACTCGATCGGCGGAACGCCGTAATCGCTGGCGAGTTCCAAGCGACCGGTCGCGCGGTCGGCGACGATCGGAAAACCGGCGTCGCGCAGTTGTTGAACATAACGTCGAATCGTTCGCTCGTCGACGTCGAGCGCGTTAGCGAAGTAAGCGGGAGTTCCCGGCGTTTGCGTCATCATTTTCAATAAAGCGATCAGCCGAATAGCTTGCGAATTACTAGCGCTCAAGCGGCGCCCCTCCTCTTAGTATACCTCCGCGACGCGGTTTGTCTAGCGGCAAGCGCGGCGCTTTCCGCGACGCAACATAATTTTTGCTTTCCTTTACTTTGTTAGCGCGTCAAACGTTAAACTTAACGTCGGCGTCCGACGCGGCGTTCTTTATGTCTCAAAAAAAAAAAATGCGCCGAAAATAGACGCGAAAAAAGAACGTTTTTCGCTAAAATCCGTTTTTTCGGCGTCGCCGACGCTCGCGGTCGACGTTTTCGGAGGTTCGGCGACTCGAACGTTCGTTTTGTCGTCGTTCCTCCGTTCGTTTCAACCGTTTAAGGGCGTCGCTTGCGCGTTTCGTTCGGACGGCGCCCTTCCTTCGCGGCGAGGTAACGCGGGTTGTCCGACTGCCCGGTTAATTCGTATAGAAATCGACTTGGGATCGTCGGACGCGCTTTTCCCCATTTCGTTCGAGCGAGCGCCATCGTCAGCGTCAGTCTGATTTGCGCCCTCGTAACGCCGACGTAACAGAGGCGCCGCTCTTCCTCGATCGCCGTTTCGGTCAAGGTCTCGATCGAGCGTTGGTGCGGGAGGATTCCCTCTTCCATTCCGACCATATAGACCTCTTTGAACTCGAGCCCCTTGGCCGCGTGATACGTCGAAAGAAGCACCGCGTCGCTTTTCGATTTTTTGTCTTGCTGCGAACTGAAATCGGGCCCGCCGAGCGCGGCGTCGTCGAGGAACGCGGCGAGCGACCCGCCCGGATTTTCCTTCAAAAACGCCGCGGCCGCGTCGACGACTTCGCCGACCGAGTCGGTTCGCGCTTTGCGCTCCGCTTCGTCCGGGTAAAGGCGGTCGATCTCCTCTTGATACTTGACCGCTTCGAGGAACTTCGTCAACGTTTCCGGGGTGAAGTCGCGCTTGAGCCGTCTTCCTTCCTCGACGATAAGTTCGCAATAACGCCGCGTCGCTTCCCGCGACCGCGCGTCGAGCGTCTCCATAAAGGCGTCGTCTTTCGTCGCGATTTCCCAAATCGGCTTTCCTTCGGCGACGGCGCGCTCGCGAATTTTGCCGATCGTCGTCGACCCGATCCCGCGCGGCGGCGCGTTGATCGTCCGCAAGAGCGCGACGTCGTCCTGCGGTCGCAAAATCGCCTTCAAATACGAGACGACGTCCTTCACCTCTTTGCGGTCGAAGAACGACTGCCCGCCGACGACGACGTAAGGAATCTTCGCCGACCGCAACTCCATTTCGACGGCGCGCGTCTGCTCGTTCGTTCGGAAAAGAATCGCGAAATCTCGGGGCCGACGCCGCGTTTCCTCCATTCGCACCTTGATCGAAAGCGCGACGCGTTTCGCCTCCTCCTCCGCGTCCTTGCACTGCAGAATTCGCGGCGGGTCGCCCTGAACGTTCGAGCGAAGCCGCTTCTCGTGTCGCGTCGAATTGAACGCGACGAGCGTGTTCGCCCAACGTAAAATCTGCGCCGTCGAGCGGTAATTTTCTTCGAGCCGAACGACTTTCGCCTCCGGCCAGTCGCGTTGGAAGTTGAGAATATGCTTCACTTCCGCGCCGCGCCAACCGTAAATCGCTTGGTCGTCGTCGCCGACGACGCAAAGGTTGCGGCGCCGCATCGCGAGCCCTTTCACAACGCGATACTGACACATGTTGGTGTCTTGATACTCGTCGACGAGGAGGTGATCGAAGCGCGCGGCCTCCTCCGCCAAGGCGTCCGGGTAGAGGCGAAAGAGGTCTTCCGTCAAGAGCAAGATGTCGTCGAAGTCGACCGCGCCGAGGTTTTTGAGTCGCGCTTGATACTTCGAGTACGCGACGGCGCAAAGATAGTCTTTCGAATCGGTCGCGATTTCGAGCGCTTTTTCGGGCCGAACGCCGGCGGTTTTCCAATCGCCGACGACTTTCAAAAAGTCGCCCGGACGGAGCGCCGCGCTCGTTATTTTGACTTCGCGGAGGATTTGGCGCGCCAGCGACTCTTGGTCGCCGCGGTCGTAAATCGAGAACTGCGTCGGAAAGCCGAGCCGATGAATCTGCCGCCGCAAAATTCGAACGCAAAGGGAGTGAAACGTCGAAATTTCCGGCTTTTTCTTGTCGATTCGCTTGGGCAAAAGCGCCGAAATCCGCTCTTGCATTTCGCGGGCCGCTTTGTTGGTGAACGTAACGGCGAGGATGCGATCCGGCGCGACGCCGCTTTCGATCAGCCGCGCGATGCGGTAAGTAACGACGCGAGTTTTGCCGGTTCCGGCGCCCGCGAGAACGAGAAGCGGCCCGGAAAGCGTTTCGACGGCTGCCGTTTGCGCGGCGTTGAGCGACATATTGCGCCTTTCTGCAAAAAAATTTCGACTCGATTCGAGAATTTTGTCAATATATTAATATAAGGGTAAAAACGCCCCGAGCGGCCCCGCTCCGCAAACGTCGAACAACCGAAGAACGACCGCCGCTCGCCCAAGCGTCAACCGCGTTCGTACTCCGCACGAGCGTCGCGCAAAATCTTCCGAACGAGAAAGTCGACGTCGACGCCGTCCGCCTGCGCCAAGTAGTTCAACGCGATCCGTTCGCGAAGCGCCGGAAGCGCCGCTCGCTCGACGTCGTCCGCCGAAACCGCCGTCCGCCCGGCGAACGCCGCGAACGCCTTCGCGCCCAAAATCAACGCTTGACTCGCTCGCGGCCCCGCGCCCCGTTCGACGTACTGCTGCGTCGCTTCGATCGACGTTTTCGTCTGCGGCCGCGTCTTGCGAACGATGTTGACCGCGTGTTCGACGACGACGCGCGGCGCCGGGATTCGCCGAATCAGCCCTTGGAACGTCAAGAACTCGTCGCGGCAAATCGTCGGCGGTTCCGGCGCGCGCTCTTCTCCGGTCGTTCGCAAGACCGTTTCGACTTCGTCGGCGGCGCGCGGATAATCGATTTTGACGCTAAAAAGGAAGCGGTCGAGCTGCGCGTCCGGAAGCGGGTACGTTCCTTCGCTCTCAAGCGGGTTTTGCGTCGCGACGACGAAGAACGGCGCGTCGAGTTGATAACGCCGCCCGGCGACCGTTACTTGGCGCTCTTGCGTCGCTTCGAGGAGCGCGGCTTGCGTTTTCGGCGGCGTTCGGTTGATTTCGTCGGCGAGAACGACGTTCGCGAAGATCGGGCCCGGCGCGAACGAAAAAGAACGCGTCCCGGTCGCCGGGTCTTCTTGGAGAACGTCGAAGCCCAAAATGTCGGCGGGCGTCAAGTCCGGAGTGAACTGGATTCGGCGGAACTTCAAGTCGAGCGCGTCGGCGATCGCCCGAGCGATTCGCGTCTTGCCGAGCCCCGGAACGCCGACGAGCAAGACGTGCCCGCCCGCGAAGATTCCCGCCAAGACCTCCTCCAAAACGGCGCGGCGTCCGACGATTTCCCGTTCGAGCCGCGCTAAAAATCGCTCTTTAAACTCGCCGAATTTTTGCAACAGTTCGACGTCGTTCGTCGCGAACGCGCCGTCGGTCGTTTCGTTGATTTTCGTCGTTTCGTTCGTTGGTTCGCTCATCGCCGCCCTCGTTCCTCGCTAAAAGTTTGGTTCTCTTAACTATTATACGCGTTTTGCCGGTCGCGCCGCTTAACTCTTAATACTCGTTATCGACCGAAACGTTCCGCAAGGTCGACGCCGCGGCGCTTTTTTCCCGCGTCTCGCTCGACTCGCGCCGTTTTTTTTCGCGAAAGTCCGCAAAGACCTCCTTTTTTCTCCGATTCGCGCAAACGCCGCGAAACGCCGACGCTCCGCAAAACGTCGGGTCGTCGCGACCGTCAAAACGCAAAAAACCGAGCGAACTCGGCTTGCGTCGAATTTGCTCGGTTTTTTTGTTCGTCCAAATCGCGAAACGCCCAATCGGCGCGACTCGACGTTTCGCAATTCTCGGGATTCAATCCCGACGACTATTTTTTACCGCCTTGCGCCGGTTTCGGGTTGCGCTCGCGGATAATTTCCTCTTGAATATTCGCCGGAACGCGTTTGTATTTGAGGAATTCCATCGAGAAAACGCCTTGACCTTGCGTCATGCCGCGCAGGGTCGAGGAGTAACCGAACGTTTCGGCCAGCGGAACTTCGCCGACGATGCGGCAGTTCGAACCGGTCGTTTCGGTCGCCGAGACGACGCCGCGACGGCTCGAGAGGTCGCCGACGACGCCCCCTTGGAAGTTTTCCGGGCATTCGATGTCGATCTTCATGATCGGTTCGAGGAGCGCCGGTTTCGTCTTTTGGAAGTTTTCGCGCAACGACGTTTGGGCGCAGATGCGGAACGCCAAGTCGCTCGAGTCGACCGCGTGGAACGAACCGTCGTTGACGACGATCTTCAAGTCGACGACCGGGTAACCGGCGATCGGGCCTTTTTCCAAGGAACCTTCGTATCCCTTCTTAATCGCCGGAATGTAGTTCGCCGGAATGACGCCGCCGGTGATTTGGTCTTCGAAGATAAAGGCTTCTTCGCCGGTCGCCTCTTCTTCCGGAATCGGCGACATGATACCGCAAATGTGCGCGTATTGACCGGAACCGCCGGATTGCTTCTTGTGCTTCGTATCGAATTCGATCGCTTGCGTCGGCGCTTCGCGGTAGTTGACTTTCGGCGCGGACGTCTCGACTTCGACCTTATATTCGCGGCGGATGCGTTCGATGTAAACGTCGAGGTGGAGTTCGCCCATCCCGGCGATGAGGGTTTCGCCGCTTTCCGGGTCGGTCTTGACCGTCAAGGTCGGGTCTTCCTTGCGGAAGCGGTAAAGCGCCTTGCCGAGTTTGTCGGCGTCGCGGGTTTCGCAAGCCTTGATCGCGACTTGGATAACCGGTTCCGGAATGAAGATCGACTCGAGCGTGCAGTAGTTCGCCGTTTCGCAGTACGTTTCGCCGGACGAACCTTCGATACCGATGACCGCGACGATGTCGCCGGCGCCGGCCGATTCGAGTTCGACCCGTTGTTCGGCGTGCATGCGGAAGATGCGGCTGACGCGTTCTTTATGGCCGGTGCGTTGGTTGACGTAGGTTTCGCCCTTCTTGAGCGTCCCTTCGTAAATCCGCATGAAGGTGAGCGTCCCGTACGGGTCTTCGACCGTTTTAAACGCCATCGCGATCAGCGGACGGTCGTTCGCCGGATTAAGAACGAATTTTTCTTCTTCGCCGGTTTCTTTGTTGACGCGGAACGCGGAGCCTTCGCGGTCGAGCGGCGACGGGAGGTAGCGGGAAATCGCGTCGAGCAAGAGTTGAACGCCCTTGTTGCGGTACGCGGTGCCCATAAAGACCGGCGTGAGTTGGCGCGCTTGCGTCGCTTTTTTGACGACTTCGTAAATCAGGTCGAGCGGAACTTCGCGTTCTTCGAGGAGCGCTTCCATCATCTCGTCGCTGTACATCGAGAGCGTTTCGAGCATATTTTGGCGCGCTTCGTTATATTCGTCGACGAGGTCGGCCGGAATATCTTCTTCGCGAACTTTTTCGCCTTGCGGGCCGTCGAAGTAATAGGCGCGACCGGTGATCAGGTCGACGACGCCTTCGAAGTTTTGCTCGGCGCCGATCGGGATTTGCATCATCACCGCTTCGCAGTCGAGTTTTTCGTGCAGTTGTTGAACGACGCGGCGCGGGTTCGCCCCGACGCGGTCCATTTTATTGATGAACGCCAAGCGCGGAACGCCGTAACGTTTCATTTGGCGGTCGATCGTGAGCGATTGCGCTTGAACGCCGCCGACCGAGCAGAGAACCAACACGGCGCCGTCCAAAACGCGGAGGCAACGTTCGACTTCGACCGTGAAGTCGACGTGGCCGGGCGTGTCGATCAAGTTGATCGTCGTGTCGCCCCATTCGACGCGGGTCGCGGCGCTGGCGATCGTGATCCCGCGTTCTTGTTCGAGGTCCATACTGTCCATCGTCGCGCCGCCGTCGTGAACTTCGCCGATTTTGTGCGTGCGACCGGTGTAAAAGAGAATGCGCTCGCTAAGAGTCGTCTTTCCGGAGTCGATGTGAGCGGAAATACCAATGTTGCGCCAATTTTTTAATTCAGACATTGTTGCAGCGTCCTGTCGCGTCGACGTAAATGCTTAAAGCGGATTCAAACTTTGATTTTACTAACCGATGAAGTAACCGATGAAACGCGGCGTTCGCGCCGCGCGGAGCGTTTCAAGTCGCGTCGACGCTTCAATATCGACGACTTGACGCTAAGGAACCGACGCCGCCTTTCGACGGCGCGCGTTCAAAAAACATTGATTCCGCAACGTTAATCGAGTCAAACCGAGACGCGGGGGTCCAGTCCGCGTCGACGCGTTTTCGAGGGTCCAATCTCAAAAATTGCAAACCGTTTTTTCGTCGACCGTCCGCGAGGGGCGGATCGACGGAGTCGAACGGGGCGAATCGACCGCTTTGGAGTCGTCATTATACCCGATTTTTCCGGGTCGGCAAGGGCGCGAGTCTGCTTTTTCGCTCAAAAGGGGACGTTTTTTCAAGAAAAACCCCAAAATTATCGGAAAAATCGCAATGCGCGACCTTTTTACGCTCGCACAATCTCGTCGTTTTCCCTGCGTCTGTGCGCAAATTTTCCGCTAAAAATTCAACTTTCCGAACGAGCGCCGCGAAAAATCGCTCTGGACGTCGCGCCCGCCAATCGCTACAATCGACAAAACCGCGTTTGTCGACCGTCGGCGACGCGGTTCCCCCGAAAACCGACGTCGTTTCCTCGTTCGCCGCCGGTTCGCCGCAACGTTAAAGACAACGCGAAAGAAAACGCCCTATGAACGCCGCGAAAAAACGCCTCGTTTGGCTCGGACACAACGCTTTCCTCTTCGAATTGAACGGCGCTCGATTCCTCGTCGACCCGTTTTTGCCGTCCGGCCTTTCGCCGCTCAAACCGGAGGAAGTCGCCGCCGACTACGTTCTCGTCTCGCACGGGCACGCCGACCACTGCGCCGACGCCGCGACGGTCGCTCGGAAAAACGACGCGCCGATCGTCGCCGTCGCCGAAGTCGCCGACTATTTCGCCGAACAAAAACTTCGCGTCGAACCGACGAACGTCGGGGGCGCGATTTACGTCCCGATTTCGTCCGACGAAAGCGTTCCGAAAGCGCAAATTTTGACCGTCGCCGCGCCGCACTCGTCGACTTGTCCGAACGGCGCGTCCGGCGGAACGTCGCTCGGCTTCGTCCTTTCCTTTTCGCAAAACGGCAAGCCGCTCGACCCGAACGCCGTCGACGAAATTAAACCGCTCCGCGAAACGCTCGCCGACGCCGACGCGTTTTCGATTTACTTCGCTTGCGACTGCGGTTATTTCGGCGATATGAGCTGGATCGGCTCGCTCGGAATCGACGTCGCGGTTCTCCCGATCGGCGACCGCTACGCGATGGGCCCCGCCGCGTCGCTCGACGCGATCCGGGCGCTCCGTCCGAAATACGTCGTTCCGTCGCATTACAACACTTGGCCGCCGATCGCGCAAAACGTCGAACGCTGGAGCGCCGCCGTCGCCAAATGGGCCGCCCCCGCGAAACCGCTCGTCGCGAAAATCGGCGCCGCGCTTGAGTCGAACGAACACGGCGATTGGCGTTAAAACGTCCGCCGCGACGCGTTCGAAACGCCGCCGAAATCGCCCCGTTTGAAAACAACAAAAACCGCAACGTATTTCAAACAAATCAAACGTCGATTAACGTCGCGTTAACAACAAAATCAAAAAAGCGGAGCCGACGCGCTCGTCGTCTTCCTTTGAAGCCGCTTCCGCAACCGAATTAAACCGTTTCCGCAACCGAACCCGAACCCGCGAATAAAATGATACGCGCTCAAAACTTAACGAAAATTTACGGACGCTTCATCGCGACCGAAAACGTCTCGTTCCAAATCGCGAAAGGCGAAATCGCCTGCTTCCTCGGCCCGAACGGCGCCGGAAAAAGCACGACGATGAAGATGCTGACCGGTTTCCTCGCGCCGACGTCGGGCGTCGCGACGATCGCCGGGTTCGACATGGCGACCGATCGCGTCGAAGGGGCGCGGCGACTCGGTTATCTTCCGGAAAACGGCCCCCTTTACC
>JAZQAP010000327.1:0-6706 GCA_045545275.1 Thermoguttaceae bacterium
GTCGCCGTTTTCGTAACAGAAGGCGAGGTTATTTATCGCGTCGACGTCGCCTAACTCGGCGGCTTGGCGGAAGAGACGAACCGCTTCGACGGGGTCGCGTTCGACGCCGTCGCCTTTTTCGTAGCGGACGCCGAGGTTGTACGTCGCGTCGACGTCGCCAAGCTCCGACAACTCTTGAAGTCGCTTGATTTCGTCGTTTAGGATGGGCTCTTGAAACGATTGCGTTTCGGCGGGGCGCGACGAGTCGCGTTTGTTCGGGTTGGACGACATGAGCGGTTCCTCGATCGTATCGTTAGCGTGGGAAAGGGGAAAAAATTGCCGTCGGCGAACGAAATTCGCGAAAAATGCGAAAACGGACGCCGTCGCGGGGAAAAACGTAAGACGTTTCTTATTAATTTAGGGAACGTGAAAACGAGTTTTTTGCAAAAAAAGGAGAAAAAATAAGAAAAAAGCGAAAAAAAAGGAAAATTTTTTCGTCGCGACGAACGCCCTTTCGCGAAAACGTAAAAATTTTCGGACGCCTTTTCGCTAATTAAAAGCGCGCGAACGTCGAGCGAATCGCGCAAAAACGCAAAAAAATAAAAAAGCGTCCGCCGGTTTCGACGAACGCTTGGTCGTTAAAAGAGCGCGGCGTTGAAGAAAGAAAACGCCGCGTCGAATCGGTTGGACTAAAACGCTAATCCGCGGCGCTTACGCGAGCCAGTTTGCGACGTCTTTCGCCCAGTAGGTGAGGATAATCGTCGCTCCGGCGCGTTGAATCGAGGTCAGCGTCTCCAAAACGACGCGCTGTTCGTCGATCCAACCGTTCGCGGCGGCGGCTTTCGTCATACTGTACTCGCCGGAAACGTTGTACGCGGCCAACGGCAAGCCCGGGAAGCGGTCTTTCGCCATTCGAATAATATCGAGGTACGGAAGCGCCGGTTTCACCATAATAATGTCGGCGCCTTCCGCGACGTCGAGTTCGATTTCCCGCATCGCTTGACCCGGCGCCGAGGCGGGATCCATTTGGTACGAGCGACGGTCGCCGAACTGCGGCGCGCTCTCGGCGGCTTCGCGGAACGGGCCGTAAAACGCGCTCGCGTACTTCGCCGCGTAGCTCATGATCGGAATCCGTTCGAAGCCGTTTTCGTCGAGGCCGCGACGAATCGCGCCGATCATGCCGTCCATCATTCCGCTCGGCGCGACCATATCGACGCCCGATTTCGCCTGCGCGACCGTTTGCTTGACGAGGTTCGCCAGCGTCGCGTCGTTGTCGACGTCCCAATCGGCTTCGCCGGGGCCGCATTTTTTCAGGACGCCGCAGTGGCCGTGGTCGGTGTATTCGCAGAAACAGACGTCGGAAACGACCAAGAAATCTTTCCCGACGACGTCTTTCAACGCCTTGATCGCTTCGGCGACGATTCCGTGTTCGCACATTGCGTCGGAGCCGACCGCGTCTTTCGTTTCCGGAATCCCGAAGAGCATCACGCCGCCGATTCCGAGCTTTTCGATTTCCTTGACTTCCTTGACGAGTTCGTCGATCGAAAGCTGATATTGGCCCGGCATCGCGCCGATCGGAACGCGGACGCCGACGCCCGGTCGAACAAAAAGCGGCAAAATGAAGCGGTCGGGGGAAAGAATCGTGTCGCGGGTCAGGCGACGGACGCCGGAATGATAACGGAGACGGCGCAAACGAGCGGCGGGAAACGCGCCGGAAAACGTCGTATCGGACATAAAACGCTCCTTAAAGCCGGTCGGCGCGCGACGGCGTCGAGGCGGAAAAACGCGTCGGAAACTAACGAACGAAACGCAAGCGCCCGACGCGAACGCTTGCGTTTAACGTGTTTTCGATTATTATCGGCGAAAGAGCCGTCGCGCTCGAATTTTCTCGCGAAAAGAGCGAAAATTTCAGCGCGACGCGACGACAAAACGCCTTGCGACGGCGAACGCTTTGCTCGCCGTCGTCGAACGGGCGAAACGAACTTCAAGGTTCGACGTTAAATCGGGAAGGTCGCGCAAACTTTCCCGACGTCGCGGCGGCGATTAGAAGTATTGGCCGACGTTCGACTTGAAGTTTTTGTAAATTTGGCTGACCGATTGGTTGCAGTGAATGCGTTTGATCGCTTCGCCGAGGACTTCCGCGCAGGAAAGAACCTTAATTTTCGGAATTTCGTGTTCCGGAAGGAGCGGAATCGTGTCCGAAAGAACGACGCTTTCGACCGGCGCCTCTTCGATGCGTTGGATCGCCGGGCCGCAAAGAATCCCGTGCGACGCGGCGACGAAGACCTTCGTCGCGCCCATTTCCTTAACGACGCGAGCCGCGCCGCAGATCGAACCGCCGGTGCTGATCATATCGTCGAAGAGGAACGCGACGCGACCTTCGATCGGGCCGCCGATCAGGTGCGCTTGTTCGACTTCTTCGCCGCTGTGGCGACGTTTGTCGATGATCGCCAAGCTGCCGCCGAGCGCCGTAACGTGTTTGACCGCGCGCTTAATGCTTCCGGCGTCCGGGCTGACGACGACGCATTCTTCCGGCGCGTAACCGAGGCTCATAATGTAGTCGTCCAAAACCGGCGACGCGGAGAGATGGTCGAGCGGAATGTCGAAGAAACCTTGGATTTGCGCGGCGTGCAAGTCCATCGAAACGACGCGGTTCGCTCCGGCGCATTCGAGGAGGTTCGCGGCCAGCTTCGCGGTGATCGGAACGCGGCCTTCGTCTTTGCGGTCTTGACGAGCGTACCCGAAGTACGGGATGACCGCCGTGATGCGACCGGCGCTCGCGCGGCGGAAGCTGTCGATCATCACCAAGAGTTCCATCAGCGAGTCGTTGACCGGACGGCACGTCGATTGAACGATGAATACGTCCTTGCCGCGGACGTCCTCTTCGATGCGGCAGAAGGACTCGCCGTCGGGGAACTTTTGAACGCTGATATGACCCGGCGCCAAACCGAGGTAATTGCAAATTTTTTCAGTCAGCGCGGGGTTGGCGGTTCCGGAAAATACCTTTAACGTGTCCATAATCTGTCCCAATAATCGAAGTCTGTCGAACGGCGGATTTAAACGCGACAAATACGAAAAACGGCGGCGCTTTTGAGGGCGAGCGACCGTTTAAAAACGTCGCTCCGAACGCTTCGCCGACTTTAAAATAGGGAAGCCGGAGAGGGTTTGCGTTCGACGCGTCCGCAATATTTTCCGTATTTCATTAATTATAACCCGTTCGACGGCGTTCGACAGGGGGGAACGGCGTCGGAAGCGCGTTTTTCCTAAAACGCTTTCCGCGCCGCGTCGTTATAATCCGTATAAACGCCTCCGCTTGGCGCCGCCGGGCGACGCTTTTCGAAATCGGACGCGAACCGTTATTTATGGAACGGCTTTTTCAGCGCCGCGACCATAATCTCTTGACGATTGTATTGGAGCTGGCGGGCCTTCACCCGATTGAAGCCCCAACTCTTGACGCGCGCCAAGTATTCCGGGATATGGTCGGCGAGGTTCCAGTCGAAAAATTTCAACGTGAAGAGGAGGCCCCGCGCCGCGACGTCGCCGCGACCGACGATTTCCTCCAGCGCGTCGAGGGCGTAGTTCGGCGCGACGTTCATATCGGTCAGGAACCAGCGCGACTTGCGGAACGTCTTGCGTTTGATTTGGTTGATTTTGCCGCGAAGGTGCGTAAAATTCGGGTGCGCCAATACGCGCGGATCCATTTCCGCCGGGTCGACGCCGAACGTCTCCGCGCCGCGAGCCAAGAGCGCTTGCGAACCGCCGCCCGGAGAAGCGCCGACGTCGACGCAACGCGAGCCGACGCCGATCGGAAAGCCCGCCCAACGGAGCCCTTCTTCGAACTTCAAAAACGCTCTCGACGCCGCGTCGGTCGGGAGTTCGAGCGGGAACAGGCCGCCGGGGTAGCGCGAGTGAACGTCCGAAACGCGGTGAAAACCGATTCGCCATTCGGTTTCGTCGACGACGGCGACGTCGAGGCAGATTTCGCCCGGTTCGCCCGGCGCGTCGAGGCGGTCGGCGTTCGGCCCGAACGCGGCGCGGAACCGCTCCGGGGCGCCGTCGTAAATCCGGCGGTGCAGGTCGTAAGCGAACTGCGTCAAACCGGGTTCGAAACCGCGCGTCCCGACGGCGAAACGGTCGCGTTCGTACACGTGAATTCGAGCGAGCGTCGGCGCCGGAGCGTTCGAAGCGCCGCCGAAAGTTCGCCTATTTTGCGCGTCTTCGCCAAATTCCAGCGCCGCGAGTTCCCAAACTTTCGCGACCGCCGCCGCGACGTCGAACGAACCGTCCGGCGCGGCGCAGTTTTTCGCGAAGACGTTCCCGAGCGAATGAACGCAGGAGCGGGCGAAAACCGTCCGCAACGTCGGCACGTCGAGCGCGAGCCGCTTCTCGAGCGACTCCGGCTCCGGGAGTTTGAACGTCAAAAAACCGGGGCGCGAGTAAGAAAAGCGGTAGTTCGGGCGCCGCTTTTCCATTTCCTTCTTCAACGCCGGTTCGGCGCCGCGTTGGCAAGTTAGGTAAATAAAGAAAGACGGGGGGGCGTTGGTCGACAAAGGAAGCCTCGTTGGGAACGCGTCGCCGGAGCGCGACGCATTAATATAGGGGAAAAAATGACGATATGCGGACGAAATTTTGACGTTTTTTTGCAAAAATTTGCGATTTTTGGCGAAACCGGGGCGCCGTCGACGCGATTTTCCTGTTATAATGGAACGCGTCGAAGAACGTCGGCGACGCGACGGGCGGTCGAACGCCGACCGTCGTTTATGATACAACAGATTTCCGACGCGGTCAAGAATCGCCGCGTCGACTTCAAAAGAATTTTTATATTGACCGACGGCGCGTCGAGGTTCGGCGTCCGCAAGCGAACGCGGAGGCGACCGGATCGCGCCCGGCGGGGAATAAAGGAAAATCGATGGATTCGGTGAAAGTTGGTTTGATCGGTTTCGGAACGATCGGCGCGGGCGTCGCGGAAATTTTGCTCGGCAAGGCCGATACGATCGCTCGAACGACCGGGAAAAAAATCGAGCTGGCGAAAATTTGCGATAAAAATACGACCGCCGACCGCGGCGTCGCGGTTCCTCCGGGCGTTCTGACCGACGATATGTCCGAAATTCTCGACAATCCGGAAATTTCGATCGTGATCGAGTTGATCGGCGGCGTCGACGTCGCGCGGACGGTCGTTTTGCGGGCGCTCGAAGCCGGGAAGGACGTCGTTACCGCGAACAAAGCGCTGATCGCCAACTGCGGGCCGGAACTTTTCGAAAAAGCGCGCTCCCTCGGGCGAACGATCGGTTTCGAAGCGTCGGTTTGCGGCGGCGTTCCGGTTTTGGCGTCGCTTCAAACGTCGCTGTTGGCGAACCGAATCGAGTCGATCAAGGCGATCGTCAACGGCACCTGCAACTTTATTCTGTCGCAAATGGAAGAAAACGGCGCCGATTATCAAGACGCGGTCAAGGAAGCGCAACGACTTGGGTTCGCCGAAGCGAATCCGACGCTCGACGTCGACGGAACCGACTCGACGCAAAAGCTCGCGATTTTGGCGCAGCTGGCGTTCGGCGCCGCGGTCGATTGGAAGGCGATTCCGCGCGTCGGAGTCGACGTCGTCGACGCGCTCGACGTGCGGTACGCTCGCGAACTCGGACGCCGCGTTCGACTTCTCGCCGTCGCCGAACGAACCGACGAAGGGCTCGAACTGAAGGTCGCGCCGACGCTGATTCCGGAAACGTCGCCGCTCGCGAAGGTTACGAACGCTTTCAACGCGGTGCAAATCGTCGGCGACTCGGTCGGCGAACTCTTCTATCAAGGTTGGGGCGCGGGCCGCCGTCCGACCGCTTCCGCCGTCTGCAGCGACGTGATCGACGCCGCGCTCGGAAGAACGAAAGTTACCTTCGATTCGCTCGGACTTTGGAGCGACCGACGCGAGGGAACGTCGATTAAAGACGCGAAAAAAATCGAAGGGCGCGCTTACTTGCGGCTCGAAGTCGACGACCGCCCCGGCGTGATGGCGGCGATTTCCGACGCGTTCGGACGACGGAATATTTCGATCGCCTCGATGATTCAACACGCGAGCGCCGACGCGGAAAACCCGCGCGTTCCGCTGATTATCTTGACGCACGCCGCGCCGAACGCCGCGCTCGAAGACGCGATCGCGGAACTCGACGCCGCGTCCTTCACGCACGGGAAGACGGCGCGCTTGGCGTTGCTCGACTAAAACGACGGCGGCGAAACGAGAAATAACGGCGACGAAAATCCGGGCGGCGCTTGGCGGCGGTCGCGGTTTTCGTCGTCGACGGTGAAATTGGCTATAAGAAAATTGGCAAAGGACGCGTCGACGGCTCGACGATCGAGCGGCGCGTCGGACGAACGACGAAGGAGACTTCAAATGAAAAGAACGAATCGACCGGGGCGCGTCGGCGCCGCTCGTTGGCGCGCGGGCGTTATGTTGGGAGCGATTTTGCTCGGCGGCGTCGCGACCTTTGTCGAACCGTCGTCGGTTCCGGCGCAAGAGCGACCCGGTCGCGGATTTGACCGCGGCGCTCGACCCGGCGGCGAAGGCGGGCCCGGTCGCGGATTTGATCGCGGCGCTCGACCCGGTCGCGGCGAAAATCCCGGTCAACCGGGAGCGCCGGGCCAAAACGCGCCGGGACAGCCGGGGGCGCCGGGCCAAAACGCGCCGGGACAGCCGGGAGCGCCGGGCCAAAACGCGCCGGGACAGCCGGGAGCGCCGGGC
>JAZQAP010000328.1:0-2096 GCA_045545275.1 Thermoguttaceae bacterium
CCCCCGTTTCTCCCAATTTAACGTCGGAGGCCGCCGGAAAACTCGCTTTGTCGACCGCCGCGCTCGACGAAATTTTAGCGATCGCCGCCGTCGACCTCGACTCGCTCCCGCTTTCGGAAGCGGAACGGGCGATTTTGACGCGCCTCGACGTCGAGATCGCGCGCCTTTGCCCCCTTTGGCTCGACGCCGAGTTGAACCGGAACGTCGTCGGGCGCCGCGAACGCGTTTGGGAACGCGCCGAAACGCCCGTTTCCGCCAATTCGCCCCAAACGCCCCAAGCGTCCGGTCGTCCCTTTTTCGCCCGTCCCGACGTCGCCGAACGCGCCGTCGCGTCGCCTTCCGGCGTTCGTTTCGAAGTCGGCGATCCGCAACCGGTCGCGTCGGCGTCCGATTGGTCGCTTGCTCCGGCGGCTCCGTTCTTCTTCGAAGTTTCCGATCCCGCGACCGGCGACGTTTTTTACACGAAGGCCGGCGACTTTGAGCCGTTCGAAGGGGGCGCGGCGCTCGTTCGCGGCGACCGCGTTTTCGTCGCGACGATCGAACCGGGCCCCGGAACGCCGTCCGGTCGCGCGGAGCGAACCCGAATTTTGAAAAACGGCCAAATCCAAGGCGTCGACGCGACAGGAAAACGCGTTGTCGATTTCAACGTTGGAACGTTTTCCTTGTATTTGTTCGACAATCCGGCGCGTTTGGCTTCCGTCGACGGCGTTTTCTTCGTTCCGACGACGGAATCGGGGGAACCGCGCCCGGCGAAACTCCCGACGAACGCGCAAGTCGGCGTCGAATCGGGCCGCCTTCTTCTTTCGAACGGTCGTCCGGACGAAATTTTCGCTCGAATCGTCGTCCTTTGCAAGTCGAAAAAGCGGCTCGTCGAGATTTTGACGCAACCGCGCCTCGCCCCGGAAACGCCGACGCGTTGACGCTCGGTCGACGTTCGCCGGTCGCCTTTTCCTCGCCCCGTTTTTCCGTTAAACCTCCCCCCAAACGCCCGACGTTTCCGCGACGCCGGGCGTTTTTCCGCGCCCATTCTTCCCGCGTTTTACCTCTTCCCCCTATTTTTAACGTCGACGCTCGAAAAAGCCGACGAAAAAAGGGACGCTCGAGCCGCCGACGCGTCCCGAAACGTCCCTTCTTTTTTCGCCGTCGAGCGCGTTCGCCCCGCCCGACGCGTTTTAACGGCGATTCGCCAAACCGCCTATTTTACCTCGACGCGCTCATTTTGCCGCGTTGCCGCTCTTCGCGCTTTCCGTTTCGCGCAACTCGAACGCTTGTTCGCGCCGAATTTCGACCGGGCCGAAGAGTCCGGACTCCGCCGAACCTTTGTACCGCGACGGCAAATCGGCGTAATAGTTCGCCAACGTGTTGAAAACGACGACTTCCAGCCGGTTTTCGCCCGGTCGCAGCGCGTCGGAAACGTCGAGCCGCCAAGGCGACGTCGGCAAATCCCCGACCGCGCGCCCGTTCAGGAAGACGCGGCAACTCGCGCCAACCTTGCCGAGATCGAGCCAAACCCGCTCGTTCGCCAATTCTTCGCCGTTTGCGTCTTTCGCGTCTTTTGCGCCGCTTTCCCAAACAAACGTTTTCCCGTATTTCGCGCCGCCCGAATAACCGGCCAAAACGCCGCGACCGTTCCAGTCGCCGAGTTCCGCCGTCCCGACGCCGCAGTCGAGCCGAATCGGTTCCGGGAAGACGGCCCCGCCGCAGACGCCCGGTTCCGGTTCGATTTCGAGCGCGACGGTCGCCGCCCGTTCGAACGGTTCGTCGAATTGAAGCGTTTCCCAACGAATCGCCCGTTCGGAAAACGCCGCGAAAACGCCGTTCGAGGCCGCGTCGCCTTCCGACGCCGAACGTTTGCCGCGCCAAAAATCTTTTCCGGCGACGTCGTTCGATTTCCGTTCAAACCCCGCCGGGTCGACCGGCTTCCCGTCGACGACGACCGACTTCAACGAACCGCGCAACGGAATCGACGCGCCGTTCCAGCCCGGAGGCGCGACGAAGCGGAACCAATACGTCGGGCGTTCCGGCGCCGTTCCGAAAACGTCGAAGTCGAGAACGCCGGGCCGGTCGAACCAAACGGTCGAAAGAGGCGTCCGTTT
>JAZQAP010000329.1:0-12270 GCA_045545275.1 Thermoguttaceae bacterium
ATTTATTTGGCGCTGCGCCGTTCGGTCGACGGAACGCCGTTCGACGCGTTCGCCGCGGACGGTTCCGACCGCAAAGCGCGCCGACTCCCCAAAATTTTGCAAGACGGGCAAGGCGCGCCGGTTTTCGCCGACGAGAAAAAAAGCGACGAATCGGCGAAATAGGCGAGCGGGGCGAAACGGGTAAAAGGGAAAGATTGGCGAAATGACGGCGAACGGCGAAAACGGGAAAGACGGAGCGTTCGAGGTCGCGCGGTTGACGGCGGTCGGACGCGGCGCGGTCGCTTGCGTCGGCGTTCGCGGCGTCGACGGTTGGACGGCGGCGCTCGAACGTTGGCGGCGCTCGGACGGGCGCGAAGGCGCGGCGGCGTTCGACGATTGGTCGGCGGTCTCGGCGGAGCGTCCTTATTTCGGCTTTTTCCGTTTGGACGAGATCGGCGGCGCGTCGGAGGAAATCGTCTTGCGACGGCGGACGCCGACGGCGTTCGAGCTTTGCGGACACGGCGGCGACGTCGTCGCGTCGGCGTTGGTTCGATTTTTCGCCGAACGAGGCGCCGCGGTCGTTTCCGGCGACGCTTGGGAACGCGCCGTCGAGCGAGAAGAGGCGAAACTCGGTAAAACGGGGGGATTGGGCGAAAACGGCGAGAACGGCAAAAGCGGCGAAACGGGCGAAGTCGGCGAGCGTTGGAGCGCCCGCGTCGACGAACTTTTTTTCGCCGGAGCGGACGCGTTGGTCGTTCGAACGACGACCGAAACGACGGCTCGAATCGCGCTCGCTCAACGGAGCGCTTGGCGGCGGCTTTTGAACGAATTAAAGACGGAACTGCGCGCCGCGTCGCGACTTAGCGCCGAAGCCGAACGGCGGAAAGCGGCGGAGGACTTCACGGCCGAGGGCGACGCGATCGCCGAAACGTTCGAACTCGGGCGGCGGCTGACGGAGCCTTTCGTCGTTTTATTGACGGGGGTTCCGAACGCCGGCAAGAGCAGCTTTTTGAACGCGGCGCTCGGTTTCGAGCGGGTCGTCGTTTCGCCGACGTCCGGAACGACGCGGGATTTGGTCGGCGCGACGACCGTTTTAAACGGTTGGACGTTTCGTTTCGTCGACGCCGCCGGGTTGCGCGACGCCGCCGACCCGGTCGAACGGGCCGGAACGCGGTTGACGGTCGAGGCGCTCGAACGAACCGACGTCGCGCTGCGCTTTTTTGACGCGACGGTCGGGCGCGCCGAACAGGAGGCGGTGTTCGAACGGTTTTTCGGCGATCGCGCCGCGAAGTTCGGCGGGCGAACGCTCGACGTTTTGAACAAAGTCGACTTGCCGCGCGACCGTTGGGCGAGCGATTGGCTCGACGACGTCGAAAACGAAACGCGGACGATTTGCCCGATTAGCGCGCGAACCGGCGACGGCGTCGACGCGTTGACGAAACGAATTTTCGACGCGACGGTCGGCGACGCGGCGCTTTCCGCCGAACCCCTCCTTTGGAACGTCGCGCAAGTCGAGTTTTGGCGCGAGACGCGAGACGCTTGCGCTCGGGGCGATTTTGAGTCGGCGTTGCGAAGCGTCGAAAGTTGACGGCGAACGCGGCGCTTTAGTAAAACCGCGCGATTTAGATAAGTAAAAAACGAAAAAAAAGTCGGACGTCGGCGACGAACGGGGAAGAAACCGTCCGAACGCCGTCGACGACGCGAAATAAAGGGTTGGCGATGATTGACGGCGCGCTTTGGGCGTTGGCGGTTGAAGGCGGACGCGGAGATTGGAACGTCGTTTTTGCGTTGGTCGCGGCGGCGTTTTGGACGGCGGCGTTCGGAACCGTTTGGCTCGGGCGCGGCGAAACGGACGGCGATTCCGAGTTGGAAACGAACGAGCGGTTGGAGTCGGCTTATCGCGCGTTGTCGGAGCTGGTCGCCGCGTTCGTCGCCGAGCGGAAGCGGCGGAGCGCGTCGTTGGGGACGGTCGGAGAAGACGAGCAAGATCGAGGCGACGGGGGAAACGGCGAGTTTCGCGAAGTCGGCGAAAACGCGTCGGCGAACGACGGCGTTAAAATAGGCGGGAACGGCGAAATAGGCGGCGCCGCGCAAGGCGATTTTGCGGAAACCGACGCGGGCGCCTTGAACGCCGTCGATTTTTGGCGCGAAGATTATTGGAATTTCGATTTCGGACTCGACCGCGATCCGAACGCGGAAACGGAGGACGATCCGGACGCTTGGAAAAAGGACGGGAAGAACGGCGACGCGCGGGGAGCGAACGCCTCGGTCGGGAAAAACGGAACGTCCGGAACGTTCGGCGCGAACGAAACGAACGTCGACGAGCGAGACGAACGGCGGCGAACCGGCAATTATTTCGGCGCGTTTTTTCAACGTCGGAACGGCGGCGCGGAAGCGGGGGAGACGACCGGCGGCGAAGGGCGCGAAGAGCGACCGGCGCGTTGGAAACGTCCGAAGAACAACGACGGCGGCTCCGGCGAAAACGGGACGACCGGCGAAGTCGCGGAAAAGACGAAAGACGCGGCGTTTGAGAAAAAAGACGACGACGCGAACGACCGGCGAGACCGAACGTCGGAGCAAGACGCCGACGGCAAGGACGGCGCCGAAAGGAACGCGGCGTCGACGGGACGCGTCTTTTTCGAAACGGACGAACGCGAACCTTGGGACGATTCGAACGCCGACGCGGAAGAAACGTTCGACTTGGATTCCGATTACAACGACGGCGCGATTTGGGAAGACGAGCCGGATTACGCGTTTCTCGACGACGAAACAAAATCGGACGACGAGAAAATCGCTTATTTAAAACGGCGAATCGACGACGGCGACTCCGGCGCTCGCGAAGAGTTGGCGCGCCTCCTTTTGCAGACCGCCGCCGAAGCGGGACGCGCCGACGCCGACAAAGCGTTCGCCGCGCTCGACGAAGCGGAAGAGCTCGTCGCCGAAATGGAAGTCGACGGCGGCGACGCGGAAGAATGTCGCGAATTGCTGGGGCAAATATTGCTTCAGCGGCCTTATTTTTATTTGCGCAACGATATGACGCCGCCGATCGGGAGCGCGAACGCGGCGCTCGCGCAGATTCGAAGTTGGGCGACCGACGCGTCCGGGCCCGACGCGCGGCGTTTGTTGGCGACCGCTTGGCAGATTCAAGGGAACTGTCTCGCGGCGTTGGGAAGTTCGGTCGCGGCGCTCTCTTCGCTCCGAACCGCTCGGGAAATCTTCGAAGATTTGGTCGGCGAAGGGGAAAAGGACGCGGAGCCTTCGCTCGCTTACGTCGCGGCGTCGATGGGAGACGCTTACGCGACGATCGGCGACTTGCCTCCGGCGATCGCTTCGTTTCGCGAATCGTTGGAGACGTTGGAAAAGTTCGAGCAAGAGCCGTTTCTCGCCGAAAAAGTCAACGTGTTGTATCGCTTGAGTTCGGTTTTGCGGGCGCGCGGCGACGAAGACGGCGCCGAAAAGGCGTTGCGGGAAGCGGTCGACGTCGAGGAACGCCTCCTCGCGATCGACGAAGAGGATTATTTCGCGCCTTACGCTCAACTGTCGACGGCGCACGCGGAGCTTTTATTGAGTCGCGGCGCTTACGAGGACGCCTTGGCCGCGCTCGAACAGGCGATTTCGACGTTGAAAATTTACTTGACGGCCGACGTCGCGCTTTCGCGGCGAGCGCTCGCTTACGCGCTGTTGGACGATTCGTTGCGCAAACGGGCGATCGCGCGAATGCGGGCCGAGCGTTATCGGCTCGCGGCTTGCGATCTCGAAGAAGCGCTAGAATATTTGACGCTCGCGATGAAAAAGGGAGAAAATTTCGACCCGACGCGTCGCGTGTTGGAGACGTGCGCGCTGATTTTCGATTTGGGCGTCGCTCGCGACGTTTGGGCGTTCGTTCCGGAAACGCAGGAGTTGGTCGAACGTTTTGTCGCGGCGTTAACGCCGGCGGAGCGTCGACGCGCGGCGCCGACTTACGCGCAGTTGCTGTTGCAGCGGCACGTCGCGCTGAGTAAAACCGGGCGCTTCGACGAGGCGCGCGCCGCGACCGACGCCGCCGTCGAGTTGTTGGAAACGGAGTTGAACGCCGCCGACGACGCCGACGACGAAAACGAGTTGCGGTTGATTTTGGCGAAAGCGCGCTTTCAACGGGCCGTTTATCGCGCCGAGCTGGAGGAAAAACCGCTCGACGCGCTTCCGGACTTCGAGGCGACGGTCGCGATTTACGAAGCGGCGCGACGCGAAGGAGAAACGGACGAAACGAGCGTCGCGTTCTATATGGAAGCGGTTTGCCGTCGCGCGACGATTCGAGCGCAAGCCGGTCTGCCCGACGCGTCGAAGGGCGTTCGCGAAGCCGTTCGCGAGGCGGCGGCGCTCTTGCGGCGCGGGCGTTGGCGTTTTCTCGACGAAGCGGCGAATTTGTCGCGAACGACGTTTATTTGCGCGCTCGCCGAACGGGACGAGCTCGAGGCGTTGCGCGTCGTTCGGATTTGGCTCCGTTATTTCCGGCGGTTGCGGCGGCGGTACGTCGAGTCGAGTTGGGAGCTCGAATTCGACGCGAACGAAACGACGAACCGACAAAAACGTCGCGAAAATCTTGAGACGTTGGAAAAAATCGAAGCGGCGAACGTCGATTTGCGTCGTTTTCGCGTTGGAATCGTCGAGTCGCGCGACTGGACGGCGGACGAAACGCGGTTGTTGAGCGTCGACGTCGAATCGATTTTGGGCCGTCCTAAGGAAGCGAGCGGCGAGAATAGGTCGAACGGCGAAGAAAAAGCGGTCGGCGAAGTCGCGGCGAGCGGAGAAAACGGCGAAGTTGGCGAAGACGCGTCGAAGACGAGCGCTCGAACGGAACAAGGAGCGCGGCGGTTTTGGCGTCGATGGTTCGACCGTTTGAAAGAAAAGGCGCAAACGGCGGAAAAGACGGAGAATGCGGAAAAACGGGAAAACGGCGAAGACGCGCGGTTTGAGAAAAATAGAGAGACGCTCCAAGAGTCGGCGGAATCGGACGCGCAAGGCGAACGGCGACGCGAGCGTTTGGAGTCGGCTCGACGGGCCTTCGCGACGGCGACGGCGGACGTTCCGAAAGCGCGCGCTCTTTTCGTCGATTTAACGATTTGCGTTCGCGTCGTCGAGCGGCGTTTGCTCGCCGGCGATTGGGGGATGTTGAGTCCGCTTTCTTGGGCGCTCGACAAATTGACCGACCTTTATTTTGAAAACGGCGCGATTTCGTTGGCGGCGGAAGAAACGATCGCCGCGTCGCGTCGTTTGGAAGCGTTAAATCCGCCGAACGACGCGGAAATTTTAACGAGTTGGAGCGCGTTTTGGCAACTGCAAGCGGCGACGCTTCGCTTGGCCGAGCGAAAAATAGAAGACGGCGACGAACGATTCGAGCTTAAGAACGGCGACTCCGTCGCCGAAAACGCCGACGTCGAACGAGAAATCGGCGCGAACGACGACGAGGAAAAAGCGGCGAACGGCGCGTCGCGCGCTTCGCGGCGTTGCGAAACCTTCGACGCGGAGATCGAACGAGCGTTTCAAGCGGCGTTCGACGCGAGTTTGCGAGCGACGCAGGACGACGGGCCGGGCGCGGCGCTTTCGAAAATTCGACTCGGCGAAATCGGCGCCGCGTATTTGCATTGGTTGACCTCCAAGTCCCGCGGCGACGAAGCTTGGGCGTTCGTTAGCGCGGCGGGCGAGGAGTTGGAATCGCGTTCCGACTTGAAGAGTCCGATCGATTTGTTCGCGCTCGGAGGGTATTATTCGGCGATCGGGACGGCGGCGGACGCGTTGCAGCGTTCGGAAACGCTCGACGCGTTTGAGAAAGTCGCCGAAACGTTGCGTTTGGAAACGGAACTCGTCGGCGAACGACCGGAGATTTTAGCGCGTCGGGCGGCGGTTCGACGTCGGCTTGGCGCGTTGGCGGAAGCGAGAGACGACGCCGCGGCGGGCGATTTGTATTGGAGCGCGCTCGACGACGCCCGGCGCTATTTGGATGAAAGCGGATTCGACGGCGGCGTTTTCGCGATTTTCGCGTCGCTAGTTCTTTATTTTTTGCGGGAAGACGCGAGAGAACGGGGGCGACAAGCCGCGCGCTTGGCTCGAAAGTTGGAGGCGCGGGCCGAAGAAAATTGGAGCGAAGAAGAACGCGAAAGCGCGGAATTGGGGTTTTGGTATATTAATTCGACGGCGGCGCTCTCCTCCGTTCAAACGAACGGTTCGTTTTTTATCGCGAAAGAGCGGTTCGAGCGCGCGTCCGAGGCGTTGAAACGGTCGAGCGCGTTGGCGGAAACGGTCGCGGAAACGGCGCCGGACGTCAAGTTCGCTGAAGGGCTCTTTTGGTTGCGACGCGGTTTCGGCGAACCGGGGCGCGCCGCGCTTTGGGAGGCGGTCGACGGTTGGGCGCGACTCGACGACTTCGATCCGGAACGCCCGACGCCCGATTCGTTGACGGCTCGGGTCTTTATCGCCGCGACCTTGACCGAAGAGCGCCGATTCGCCGAAGCGAGAAAGATTTTTGAAGCGATTTATCCGCTCGCCGAACGTCGCGCTCTTGAAGCCGCCGCGTTGGTGAAGAACGCCGGTAAAATGCGTCGATTGGATAAAAAGGGCCGATTAAACGCCGTCGAAGAAGCCGATTGGACGCGTTCCTTGGAAGGCGCTCGCGAATTTTTGAAAGCGTATTGCATTTTGGGCGACTTTTTCGGAACGCTCGCCGCCGACGAAGGACGTTTCGACGTCGCTTTTCGTATTTTCGCTATCTTCCGTAAATTAGCGCGAAAAATGCGCGGCGCGTTCGATAAAAACGACGAAACGGAGAAAAACGTTTGGCATTTTTGGGCGGAGGCGGCGTTTAAGGCGAAAAAATATCGATTCGCGATTTCGGCGGCGACCCGTTCGCTCGAAGGGCGGCGACTTGCGGACGAGAACGAAGTCGCGTTTTTCTGCGAAGCGTCGCGAATCCGGGCCGAGGCGCGGTTCGAGCGGAACGCTTGGGGGGATCGGCGCGCGGCGGCGGTCGACGTCGAACGTTCGTTGGCGGCGATGCGCGTCGAGTTTGCCGCCGGTCGTTTCTTTTTGCGAACGGAATTCGCCGAAACGCTGTTGTTGCGAGCGCGACTTGCGGCGGCGCGAGGCGATTTCGACGCGGCGAGAGCGGACGTCGAACGAGCGCGACGCTTGACGGCGTCGTCGGCGCGACGCGGGCAAGACCGAAGTCGCCGTTTGTCGGTCGAAAAAATCGACCCGTTGTCGAAAGAACTTGCGGAACGGCGCGACGAGTCGGCAAGCGACGGCGATCGCTAACGCTCCGTCGCGACGAGAAAGATTAAAACGAGCGAGCGACGCAAAATTTTACGTCGACGCGTCGGCGTCGAGGTTGTCGAACAAGGCGACGGAAGGCGAAAATTGGAAAAATGGGCGCTTTGAGGTAAAAAGGAAGAGGCGACGATGAATCGCGTAAAAGAATTTCGGGAGCGAAGGGGCTTCGCGCCGGAGACGTTGGCCGAACGCGTCGGCGTTTCGGAGCGTTTTTTGCGCGCTTTGGAGGAAAATTCGAGCGCGGCGACGGTCGAAATCGGTTTCAAACTGGCGGTCGCGTTGGAGGCCCCGTTCGCCGAACTTTTTGGGTTGGACGGCGCGCCGGGAGCGGAGGGCGTTTTTGGACGCGTCGAAACGCCGAGCGAATCCAAATTAACGGAACTCTCGGGCGTTCGCGTCGACGTTTCGGAAGACGGCGTTTCGGGCGTTCGCGTCGACGTTTCGGAAGACGGCGTTTCGGGCGTTCGCGTTGGCGTTGCGAACGACGCCGAGGCCGCGTTGCAAAGAACGGCGTTGGCCGCGAAGAAATGGGCGGAAAAATCGTTAGAAATCGCCGCCGCTTGCGATTTTGAACTCGACGAAAGTCAAAATAGCGAGGTTGGGAAAAAAGGGAGGAAGCGAAAAAAGGAAGAGCAAGAGAAGAGCGTTGAATATGAAGAGAACGAAGCAGGCGGCGAAGTTAGGAGAATTCGCGCGCCGCGACGGAGCGAAGTAAAATCGTCGCCGACGTCGAAAACCGCCGCCGAAGAAGGGCTCGCCGCGCCGCCCGCCGGTCTCGTCGACCCGACCGCCGGACGCCCGATTCGCTTTTTCGACCTCTTTTGCGGAATCGGCGGGTTCCGGTTCGCCGCCGAACGAACGCTTGCGAAGATGCGCCGCGACGGCGTTTGCGCGTTGAGCTGCGACTTCGACCCGCCCGCTCAAACGAGTTACGAGGCGAACTTTGGCGAACGCCCGTTCGGCGACGTCGCCGAGTTGCCGTCGGAGGCGATTCCCGACTTCGACCTCCTTTTCGCCGGCTTTCCTTGCCAAGCGTTTTCGATTATCGGACTCCGGAAGGGGTTCGCCGACGAAACGAAAGGTTCCCTATTTTTCCAAATCGCTCGAATTTTACACGACAAACGCCCGCGCGCTTTCGTTTTGGAGAACGTTCGGCAGTTGACGACGCACGACGGCGGTCGGACTTTTGAAACGATTTTGCGGATATTGCAGGAGGAATTGGGGTACTGCGTCGATTGGCGGATTTTGAACGCGCTCGACTGCGGTTTGCCGCAAAAACGGGAGCGGGTCGCGATCGTCGGCGCGCTCGAACCGTTCGAAATCGCTTGGCCGAAACCGAAAACGGACGGAAAAACGCTCGCCGACGTGTTGGAGCCGGACGCGGAAGTCGACAAAAAACATTTTGCGTCGCCGGAAATCGTTAAACGTCGCAAAGAGGCGCATACGTCGCAATATTTTCCGGCGATTTGGCACGAGAACAAGTCGGGGAACATTTCGTCTTACCCGTATAGTTGCGCGTTGCGGGCCGGCGCGAGTTACAACTATTTGCTCGTCAACGGAGAACGGCGGTTGACTCCGCGCGAAAACTTGCGTTTGCAAGGGTTTCCCGATACGTTTAAAATCGCCGTTTCCGACGCGCAAATTCGCAAACAAGCCGGAAACGCGGCGCCGGTCGACTTAATCGAACGCGTTTTAGATCGGTTTTTGCCCCTTGTTTTCGCGCAAGGAGACGCGGCGCCGTCGCCGAACGCTATTGCGGAAAACGCGGAACCGACGCCGAGAACGGTTGCGGAAAGCGAGGAATCGACGCCGAACGCGATTCCGGGAGGCTTATTTTGAGTCAAATTAGCGAAAGTAAGACGGTCGACGCAAACGGCGTAAATGGCGCGAACTGCGCAAATAGCGTTGAAAAGGAAAGCGGCGCGAAACACGACGTTTTTACCGTCGCGAAACGTTCGCAGATTATGAGCAAAGTGCGCTCGACCGGGAACGCGTCGACCGAATTGAAGTTGATCGCCGAATTTAAAGAGCGAAAAATCACCGGTTGGCGAAGAAAATCGAAAATTTTCGGTCGGCCCGATTTTATCTTCCCGAAGTTGCGCGTCGCGGTTTTTGTCGACGGTTGTTTTTGGCACGGGCATGACTGCCGCAACACGAAACCGAAAGACAACGCCGATTATTGGCGGGCGAAGATCGAGCGGAACCAACGTCGCGATCAGGCCGCGACCGAGCGTTTGACCGCGTTGGGGTACCGCGTCGTTCGTATTTGGGAATGCGAGTTTCAAAAGAAACGTCGCGAGCGGTTGGAGGAAAAGTTAGCGCCGATCGTCGAAGCGTTCGAGCGTTGGAAAGCGGAGGTTAAAAGCGGCGACGCGGGGCCGAATTAAGAGAACAAGCGTTTCGCCGGCGAACTTGTCGTTTTGCGTTCGACGCCGCGGCGCGACTTAAGAGATTCGCGTCGCGACGACGCAACAAACGTCGAAGAGAGAAACGCGCAAATAAAAAAACGCTCGAAAACCGCCGGTAAAACGATTTTCGAGCGTTTTTTGCGTTTCGAGCGTCAAACGACCGCTCCGAAGAGCGGCGCGTTGAGAAGAACGAACTTATTTCTTGCCCTTGGCCGGAGCGTCGTCCGCGTCCTTGACCTTCTTTTTCTTCTTCAAAACGACTTTGTAAACGCGAATTTTCGGAAGGTTGAACGGAGAGGTTTCTTCGGTCCAACGATCGGTCGCTTGCATTTTTTCAATACGTTCGACGCGCGTCAAAACGTTGCGCGAACGAGTAACGCCTTTTTTAATTTTTAAGCTTTTGTCAATGGTCATGATGGTTTTCTCCAAACGCTTGAACGCGGTTTTACGAACGGTTCGAGCTCGGCGCGATTTCCGCTTTGCAACAAAACGACGGACGCGCCGTCGAAACCGGCGAACCGCCCGCGATACGCGTCTTCTCAATATACAGACGCGCTTGAACACTTAGTATATAACGCTTTTCTTTTTTTTCAAGGGGGCGAACCCCGATTCCTTTCATTCTCAACGTCTTTTTTCGAAATTTTTTCTTAACGCCGCGCCGTTTTTTCCTTTTTTTTGACGCGATCGACTTTACTGGTTTAACCGTTTTCTCTATTTTAACTAACGCGCTTCGTTTGCGTCGCTTGCGTCGGTTTTAGCGGGTTTGCGATTTTTGCGCGAACTCGCTATTTTGACGCGTTATTAGGCGGCGTCGGAGGCGCGTTTTCGACGTTTTCAACGTTCTCGGAGGGCGTTCGAGCTTGCGCGTCGCGGAGCGCGGCTTCTTCTTCGCGAATTTTTTTGCGGGCGGCGAACTCTAAAATCGCGACGAGCGTTAAAATGAGGAAAGTTTGCGCGGTCGCGAGGAGCGCGAGGGGCCAGTCGGCGCGATAAAGGAAAAACGCTCCGCAAGCGCAGACGGCGGTCGTTAGGTAAATCGTCGCGACCGCCTGCGGTTTCGAGAGTCCGAGCGCGACCAAACGGTGCGAATAATGGTTTTTATCGCCGACAAACGGACTGGCGCCGTTTTTCAAACGTATCGTTACGACGCTAAAAAAGTCGTAAAGCGGGACGGCGAGGATGCAAAGGGGCGCCAAAATCGCGCAGGACGGAGCGTTTTCGCCGACGAAAGTTAACGAAAGCGTCGTCGTCGCGAGCAAAAAACCGACGAAGTAAGCGCCGCCGTCGCCCATAAAGAGCTTAGCCGGAGGGCGGTTCCAAAACAAAAAGCCGAGGAGCGCGCCCGCGAGCGTCGTCAAAAAGCCGCCTAAAAAAAACTGCGGTTCGCCGGAGGTCGGGTTCGGCGCGAAACAGAACGCGATCGCCGCTAAAAATAGGGCGCAAATCGTCGCGACGCCGCCGGATAACGCGTCCATATTGTCGAGCATATTGAAGGAGTTAATAAGGCCGACAATCCAAAAAACGCTGACGATCGCCGTTAAAATCGGCAAATCGAGAAAGAACGTCGCGCGCCAACCGCAAGCGACCGCGGCGATCGCGATCAAAAATTCGACGGCGAGACGCGGTTTCCAAGAAAGATTAAAACGGTCGTCGAGCGTTCCGAGAAGAACGAGGAGCGAACCGAGCCCGAGGAGCGTCCAAAGTCGACCGAGTTGCAAGCCGACGCCGCCGATATGCGTCGCGAAAAACGACGGAAAGCGGGAAAGGGGAACGCCCCAAAGGGTCGAAGTCGCCGGGTCGACCGCGCCGCTTTCGGTTAAATCGCCGAGGCCGAGCGCCGCCGCCGTCAACGCGAGAAACGGCGTCAAAACGCCGAGCCAAACGCCGAGACCGCCGCCGGTCGGGACGGGAGTTCGATGAATTTTCCGTTCGCCGGGCTTGTCGATCAAACCGAGCGTCGGCGCGAAACGGCGAATCAAGCGGCAAATCGACCAACTGACGACGAATGCGATAACAAAAAATAGGAAGAACGCGTAAAACATAACGGTCGAGAAGGAGGCGAAGGGACGGTTAGGTTAAAAATGGGTAAAATAATCTTGCCGAGTCGGGGCGAACGCGTCGACGACGAACGGAAAAGGCGCGTCAGTCGGCGTCGTCGTTTGCTCAAAGGAGGCGAGAGACGGAACGACGAACGCGACGTTTTCGCCAAAATCGTTCGAGTTTGGAGATTCGGACGGCGCGGGCGTTTCGGGACGTTGGGTTTGCGCGACAAGTTTGACAAAACGTTGCAAAATTGTTAGGCGAGGCGCGCTTAAACGTTGCGGAAGGTCGAACGAAACGTTGGTAAGGGACGGCGTCTCCGGTTGCCGCTCGCGCGAGGAATCGGTTGGCGCGGCAAGGGGAAAACGGGGGAAATAAGGACTTTCCGTCGATTCGGTAAAATAAAACGAACGGTCGGGTTCGACTGTTGTCGCGAAGGCCGTTAAAGCGTCGCGTTCGCTTTCGTCGACGGGAACTTCGGCGTTAAATTGGGCGGTTTGCGTAATTTCCGGCGTCGATTCGTCTAAAATGGAGGGGG
>JAZQAP010000330.1:0-8857 GCA_045545275.1 Thermoguttaceae bacterium
TGGACGGCGAAAGAGAGCGGCGATTACGTCGCGTATTTGGCCGCCGCGAACGCGGTCGACGCGCGAAGCGCCGAAACGAGCGTCGCGTTTTCGATCGTCGTTCCGCCAAGCGAGTGAGCGAGAAAAAGCCGCGTCGGTTGACTTTCCGCGCCGGTCGCGTATAATATCGATATGATATACTCGCCAAGCCTAGCGCGGAAAATCGACTCGGTTTTCCGCGACGCTCAAGAGGCGGGTTTTTCGTTTCTTGCCGAGGCGAGAAAAGGTGAAAAGTCTTGGTTAATTTAAAGACGGCTGAGCGCAAACAAGGGGAAGGTTTTGTGTCAGTCCCCATTCTCGCATACGTTTTAAATATTCGTAGTTGTTTATGATTAGTTCGCCGTCGATAATTTCAAATCCAACAGTATCGGCGCACGGGACGTTCGCGGCGTTTGTATTGGGATCGTAAGGAGAACGTAGCGTCGAATCTTCCACAAACTCGTTCCAGAGTTGCTTTTGTTTATCGCGCCAAGCCGTTCTAGCTTCTGAATCAGGGCAACAGCAACCGGCAAGTTGAGTGCAAAAAACATCCTTGCAATATTGTCGCGCTATTGTAAGGTGTTGCTTTTGGGGATGGCGATATCTATTACTTGTCCCGAAAGAGCAAACGGCAAACTGCGATTTTATTTTTTGAGAGTAAAAAGTTTCAATTTCGTTTGCATTATTAGCGAAATTACCACCGTGATGCGGAAGCGATGTAACAGTAACATTCAGCGGGGTAAAACTTTTGTAAGCCGAATAAGGCGCATCGGAGGTAAAAAGCAATGATACCTCGTCGACAGTCAGACGAACAATCATTGCCGATGCGTTTTCATCATTTTTTTGTTCGCCTTGGAGACGATCTTGTTCATCTATAGGATATAATACATCAAGTTTAATGTTGTTGTTTTCGTAGAGAATCGTTGTGGCAACCGGCAATTTTTGATAAACAAACGCCGGTTCTCTTTCTTTTTGTTGCTTGAGCGTGTTTAGAAATCTGTTGGCTTCCGAATCAGACGCAACGACGGATTCGTAGTAATAAACTTGGCGAACTTCGAAAGTGCTGAATATATCCTCGTATGAGCCAAAATGGTCTTCGTGTAAATGAGAAACTACCATAAGCTCGATAGTTTTAATTCCTAATTCACGTAATAAGATTGTAAAAGGCTGAGAACCTTTAAAATTTTTCTTGCCGAATTTGGGGCCAAGATCGACAAGAATCGCTTTATGAGCGCCGAGCGCAATTACCTGAGCCGTTCCTTGACCAACGTTGGCAAAATAAACCCCGCACGTCGCCACTACTACTCCTTTTTACAAGTAACGCGCAAAATAATCGCGTAATCAAAAAACAGGCGATGATTCTAAGATGCTTCTTAAATCATACGTGTTGAAATCAACTTCGGAAATAGCGCAAAACTTTTGCCCTTGTTTGTAATTCAAGAAATCGCTTGGGGTCGAATCAGGTACAACGTCAATTTGACCGCTTTCCCACTCAATACGCGTTGGCCGACCATTATCGGCTTCCAAAACAGTTCCGTATCGGCGTATTATAACAGGGGTTCTATCGCGATAGCCTCGGACGTCAACGTATTTTTTAAAGGTTTTTAAACGGTTGCGATCATCAACCGACAGTTCAAAGGGACGAAGCCCGAACAAACGCTGAAACTCGTCGTGGAATTTTTGTTTCCAATTTGCCAACGCGGAGGCGAGGGAATTGCCGGAACCGATAATATAATCGCTAAACCAGCCCTCCCGGTCTTTACAATACCAACGATCGGGAACTTGGTTCTCGCACCAATAAACTAATTCAAGCTTAGTCTTAAATGGATAAATATAAGAACCAATATTAAATTCTTGAAGCGCGATTACTTCCGAAGAAGTAAAAGACTCTTTATCATTGTAATAATAGCCGTATGTTGTTGTTGAAAAATTGCCCGAATCGTCTAAATCAAGAGCTTCGGGTTGCTTTTCCCAGTCGCTTAAAACATAGGGGGCTAGTGACTTTCCCCAGTCATCGGCGTCATCGGAATTATAGGTTTTCCAACTTGTGGTTTCTATGATCGACGACATTATTCGTCTCCCAAGATATCAAGAATACGTTTACGCGAGTTTTCACGAAACTCTTCGCATTGATCGAGCAGTTCAAGCACACGATTGTCGTTGACAGGCGCGCGGGTGTGCAACGAAAAACTCACGCTGTATTTCTGTTGAGTATCCTTAATTGTAAAAATCTCTAAGCCGTATGGATGTAGGTTGGAATATTGTTCGACGCGTTCGCAAAGAGAATCGACGTTTGAGGATTGTTGAAACCAACGAAACTTCTGTGGGAACTTAATTGAGTATGAAGTCCGAAAAAGCGCTTCAATACGATTTTGAATTGAAGACGCGTCGATTGTTTCCTTAGGAATTTCCCAAAATACATTAAACGCAAATTGCCTGAAGTATGTCGTTTTGAATTGTTCGATTGCGTTACGCGCGTACCGAAGAGCTGATTCCAAAAGGTCGCTTTCGTTCGCAGGGGTTTCCGGCGAGAATTCTAAACGTTCTTCGTCGGCCATAATGACCAGCCCCTCAAATAAATAACGCGTCATCTGCGTTGCCGAAAGCGAGGTAGCAAACTGAATTCCTAATTGCTTCTTCTCGGTTGAGCCGTTTAGTTCGTCCAAACGCAAAACGTATTGGCAAACGCCTTCCGGTGTGAGAAACGCGCGGTTCCACAACGCGTCGATTACTAAGCTCCAATTAAAAGAGCCAATATCCAAAATCGATTCGCCCATTTCTCAGTGATTCCTGTTATGCCCAAACTGAAAGATAAAGAACGAGACTTCAAAACAACACCTATTTAAAAAATTCTAGCTTATTGCCCGGAGGTTTGCAAGTTCAAGGTTGCTTATTTTCTAAAAATTTTATGTAATTTTTTCATAATTGCCATTTTTTTTAAATTTTTCTGCCGAAGTTGGTTATTTTCTCTATTTTGAATACGTGATTTTAGATAATAGAAGAAATGAGGAGAAAGCGACGACGAAGACTGAACCGCGCGCACAAGAAACGTTAAACGCCGCCTAAAAAGGCGGCGTTTTTGCAACAACTGGCGTTTTCACTGGCGTATCGACGCAACTCTTTAATTTCCAAGTAAAACCGAACCCCCCTAGGGGGCCGAATTATTGGAAAAGAAAGGAAAGAAAAATGTCGAAAAGTCCGAAAACCGAATTGGAAGCGCTGGTTAAATCGTTGTTGAAACAATGCCTTCCGGAACTCTCCGACTCCGTGCAGGTCGAAGTCGCGCTCGACGGCGAAGAACCGACGAACCCCGACCTCGAAGCGTTGGCGACCCTCGATTTCGAGTTCACCGGCAAGCTGAAAATCAAGTAATTCGCGTTTTTTTTCGCGTCGGGGCGTTGACTCGGACGCTCCAAGGCGTATAATGATAACGTTAGCCTCTTTCGTCCGAGGTTGTCGGGCTCGTCGCGGATTCGTTTGCGGCGGGCTTTTTTTTCGTCTTTTCGAGAAATTTAGCGACCAACGCCGGATTGACGCGAAGCGTCGCGCGTCCGCTCGCAATCTCCGCGACGAGCGTCGTTTCGTCGCCGTCTTTTAGCGCCGAAACAATGAAATTACGCAACTTCGGCGAGTTCACGTCGAGCGTCTTCGCTCGTTTTACCGTCGGTTTCTTTGCCATCTGCCTAGCCCTCCGCTTTTATTATACGCGACGACGCCCCCTTGTAAACCTCGGTAAAATGTGCATAATTACAAGCGCAAACAGCGTTTTGGCAGGCTTCGACGTCCTCGACTTATCGAACATTTTTGGACGAAGGAGGCTACAAATGGCAACATTAGCGAAACGTAAAAACAAGAAAGGAACGGTTCGATACGAAATTCAATATTACACGGAAGGCGGGCGACGTTCGATTTCGCTCGGTTCCGCGTACAACGAGAAACAGGCGAAGCGGATCGCGACGTATGTCGAGGCGCTTATTTCTTGCGTCGAGACGGGAACGCGGCCCGACGCGTCGCTTGCGGCGTGGCTTGAAAACCTTGACGACGACTTGCGAGAGCGATTGGCGAAAGCCGATTTGCTCTTGATTACCGAACGTATGACGCACGGCGCCGTTTGGCGGCGGTTTTACGAATCGCCGCGATTTCAGCGGATGGCGCCGAACACGACGCGGAATTACCGAGGCGTCGCGACTCGATTTTTCGAGTTTTTCGACGAGAAACAGCCTGTCGACGAAGCGACGAAAGTCGACGCGGAGGAATGGCGCCGCGCCATTATCGACGCGGGTTACGCCGAAGCGACGGCGGCGGGCGCGGTAAAATGCGTTCGGTCGGTCTACAATTGGGCCGTCGACGCGAATTTGCTCGAATCGCATCCGTTCACCGACGTTTATCGTGGCAGTTTTCAAAACAAGCGGCGGGAATTTTTCGTTTCGCGCGACTGGTACCGGCGTTTGTTGGACGCTTGTCCCGATCAGGATTGGCGAACGATTCTCGCGCTGTGCCGAATCGGCGGTTTGCGGTGCCCGTCGGAAGTCCTCGAAGCGCGTTGGGACGACGTTAATTGGGACGCGGAGCGGTTCGCCGTGCGCGACCGAAAGCGCAAAACGACGCGGGTTATCCCGCTTTTCCCGGAACTTCGCGAAGAACTCGACAAGCAGTTTTTCGCGACGCAAGGGAACGATTGCCCGTACATCGTCGCAAACCATCGCTTCGACTCGAACAACCTTCGCACGGGTTTGTCGCGCATCATTTTTCACGCGGGTTTGCCTCAATGGGAGCGGATTTTCCACAACTTGCGAGGCAGTCGGTCGTGCGAATTGTTTTCAGAGCAACCGGCGCACGTCGCTTCGGCGTGGATGGGACAGTCGGAGAAGGTCGCGAACGCGCACTACCTGCACCCGACGGACGACGATTACCGACGAGCGCTGACGCCGAAGTCGGAAACGCTCGGAACTCCCGACCCGCTATTTAGCGCGTTGGAAACGCGGTCGAAAAAATCCCTGCGATCGCTTTAAAAAATCCCTGCGAAAATCCCTGCTACGCCGAAAGGGATTGAGAGGGACGGAGAGGGAATGAAAACGCGTTTCGCTCGTAAAAACCCGAACGAAACGCGTTTCACCCGATAAAAAAAGGGCTTTGACGAAAACCGTCAAAACCCTTAAAAATACCCCCCTAGGGGCGTTGTTTGCTCCCGGGAAACACGAATTCGAATGTCGCGAGGTTGCGATTTGGTTGCGAGCCGTCGCCGGACGTCGGAAGTCCGGCGACGGTTTCTTTTGGAGGCGCGGAACGAAGGGAAGGCGGCTAAATCTCGAACGGGTTCGGGAGGTCCAGCGCGCTCAAGTCCATCGGGTTCGTTACGCGGAAGTTTTTGAAAATCGGGGCCGAGCCGGGAATAAGGCGCGCGCCCGAAAGGTCGAGCAAAACCGGGGCGTTCGTCGGACTCCCGTCGGCGTTCAGCGCGCGAACCGTCGCGCCGCTCGCCGCGTCGACGCAGTAAAAACCGGCGTTCGCCTTCTCGACGAACCAACCGCGCGGACGGTATTGGAGCTTGTAACTCACGTCGTAAGCAACGTCGAAGTTGGTCGTCGTCGACGAAAAACTCACGTCCGCGACCTTGACCGTCCCGGGCGCGAAAACGTCCCAAAGCGGCGCCGCGTTGTGCGCTTGAAAAAACGCGATCGATTTGCCGAGCGGATTCCGACGCTCTTGACGCGAAAAGTTCAGGTTCAAAATTCCGCTCTTGAAAATCAACGGGTCGGCGAAAAACTCGCCCAAACTGTTCGCGTTCAACTCGCCGTCGAGGTCGATCGCCGACGCGAAGTCCTCCGTCTCGATCGACGCCGAGAAACTCAAAAGCGTCGTTTCCGTTTCTTCGTCTTCCTCCGGTTCGTCGGAAGTCGACGCGTTCGAGAACTCGCCGCCGACCGAATACGTCGCTTCCCAACGCCAACGCGTTCCGGACGGCCCCATAAAGCGCGGCGTCGCGTCCGTAAAGAAGACGTTCCGGAAGACGACGCCGTTTTCGACGTAACGGTCGCCGAGCGTCGGGAGGCGCGGGTCGTTCAGAATCGTCAAGGGAAGTTCGTCTTCGCGATCCGACCAAACGTTGTAAATAATCGAGCCCGAAACCTTTTTGACCGGCTTGCCCTTGAACCAAACGCCGGTAAACGTTTCCTTCACTTGGCGACCGTCCGCCTTCAATTTTGCGTCGACGACGCTCATCGCGCTCCCTCCTTTTCGTGTTCCTTAATTGCCCGTAAAGACGAAACGCCGCGTTCCGCTTCCTTCGGCGAGCGTTTGAAGATAGCCGTTCGTTTGCGACGCTTGATAAAGCGACTCCCGCGCGACGTCGCGGATTTCCGCCGTCGTCGACTGAATCCGGTTTTGGTAATTCGCCGCGATCCCGCGCACCTGCGACAAGTAAAGCGCTTCGCTTCCGGAACTCATCGACCTAGCGAGTTCAATCTGGCCGCCGCCCGCTTTCGCCAACGACTTCGTCGCTTCGCCAAATTTTCGGTTGTTCGACTCCAGCGCTTCCCAATAGTCGGACGCGGCTTTGTCTTCGAGCGCTCGACGCTCCTTCGCGGTTAGGTCGCCCGCTTTCGCGCTCGCGGCGATTTCGTCCATCGTCTCGTTATATTTTTCGGCGGGCGTTTTCAGCGACTCCATTAACGCGTCGACGCCGAGTTTCGACCGGGTTTCGTCGCGCTTTTTCGCCTTGTCTTCCGCCGCTTTCTTTTCCTCCGCTTTAATTTCCGCGTTGCGAATCTTGCGGAGCGCGTCTTGCGCCTTGTCGAACTCTTCTTGAACGATTCGACCGTTTTCGAGCGCGTCGCGGTACTTGTTCAGTTCTTCGCGGCAACGCTCCCGGGCCGTCTTCTCTTCGTCGTCGGCGGACTTTTCCAGCTCCGACGCGCGGTCGAGCAGGGCGCCGTATCCGAGATCGGCGAGTTCGCCCTTGCGCGCTTCGTCGCGTTTCTTCGCCGCTTCCGCTTCGAGCCGGGCGCGTTCTTCTTCCGAGATCAGCTCCGTCTTGCGCGCTTCGTTCAGCCGTTGAAGCGTCGCCGCGTATTCGTCGTTCGCGCTCTTCGACGTTTCGAGCCCGGCGATTTGCGCCCGAGCCGCGTCGCGGAGCTTTTCGACCGCCGCCGAAAACTCCGCTTGGTCGACGGTTCCCGCTTCGAGCGCGTCGCGCCACTTCGCGACGTTCGCGTTATACGCTTCGAGCGACGACAGCGTCTTTTCGCCGTCGACGCCGGTTTCGGCGAAGAGTCGCGTTCGCGCTTCGTCTTTCGCCGCTTTTTCGAGTTCCGCGATCGCGTCGTTGCAACGCTCTTGCGCGACCTTGCCGTCGGCGAGGGCGGCGTTCCAGTCGGCGATTTTGGCGGCGACGCTCTTTTCCGCGTCGTCGGTCGTTTGACGCGTCGCGAGCGCGTCGGCGTATTGGTCGCGAAGTTGGTTTTGCGCGGTCGCGAATTGTTCGGACGAAACGACGCCCTTGGCGAGCGCGTCGTCGAGCCGTTTTCGCGCCGTTTCAAACGACTCGTCGGCGGTCGGCGCCGGTTTCGCGTCGAAATCGACGCCGAGTTCCTTGGCGAGCGCGTCGCGGAGCTTTGCGTTAAGATTCTCTTGCGCGGTCGCAAGTTCGGCGCTCGACGCGTTTCCTTCGTCGACGAGCTTGCGCCAAGCGGCGACGGTCGCGTCGTAATTGTCGAGCGTCGCTTCGAACGCCGATTTTCGCTCTTGCGCAAATTCGACCATTCCGGCCGCTTCTTGCGCTTCGAGCTTTTTTGCGTCGGCAATTTCCGTTTCGATTCGCTCGATTTCCTTTTGGAGCGTTCGGCGCGTCGCGGCGTCCTCCGGCTTCGTTTGGTCGAGAATCGCTTTCAGATCGGCGATTTGCGAAGCCGCTTGTTCCGTTTCCGTCTTTTGCGATTCGGCGAGCGCGGCGACGAACTCGGTAATTTTCGCGATATGTTCCGATTTCTCGACTTCGTCGGCGTCGGTAATTTGGTTCAGAAGCCAATACGCGCCTTTGTTGATACGGTCGGCGCCCAACGCGCGGAGCAGGGGAATTTCGTTTTCGACGACGTCGTTTTGCTCTTGCGTTAGACCGGTTCGGTCGAGCGCCGCGATTTTGTCGAACGCTTTTAAAACGTCGGACTTGCGCGAACCGCTTGCGAGTTCCAACGCTTCGCCGACCGTTTGAATCGACTTTCCGGCCTCTCGCGCCGCGCGTTCGAGTTCTTGAAAACCTTCCGCGTACTCCGAAACCGCCGGTTTTTGCATCGCTTTGAAAATAACGAAAGCGGCGGTCGCCCCGGCGGCGAGTTTTACGTTCGTTCGACCGAGCGCGTCGATTAGAGCGCCGAACGCTTTTCCGGCGACGTTGGCGCCGCGAGCGAGCTTGTCTTCTAAGGTTTGCGCGAGTTCGGCAATGGAGAGCTTGGCCTTTTCGCAAGCGTCGACCGCTTCGTCGAAATCTTTTGCGAAATCGAAGAAACCGGCGAGCGGGCCGAGCAGGCGGTCGAGGATTTCCTTCAACGCCGAAAACTCTTCGCCGACGTCGCGACTCTTGCGCTCCGCGTCGTCGAGCCGTTCCGCCAAGTCGTCGACCGCCTCCGCCGCGTCGTTTAAGCCGTCGACAAGTTTGTCGGCGGCGTTGCGAACGTTCCCCAGCTCGTCGCGATAAAAACCCATCGCGAGTTGCGTTTTCGAAAGGCCGTCGACGAAACCGCCTTGAAGCGTCCGGACGCGCCCCAGTTCGTCGACGTATTGCCCGAGCTTGATTTGCGACGCCGAGAGTCCTTCGACGCACTTCCCAAGCCCGTTCGTCAAA
>JAZQAP010000331.1:0-2086 GCA_045545275.1 Thermoguttaceae bacterium
CAAACGCCCCTTTAGCGAGTAAATTACGCCCCCGCCGTCGACGCACGCCACTCGGGACGCGTCCACGGATTGACAAATCGCGGCGTCGTCCGATTCGTCGCCGAATCGGTAAGGCTCGCCCTTGCGCGGAATACGAAGCCCCGTTTTCGAGTCGACGGCGTTCAGCGCCGAGTTGACGCCAAATCGCTCCGAATCCAAGACGACCTTGTATTCGATTTCGTAATTCGCCGACGTCGCGCCGGTCGCTTCCGCCTTTTTATTGCCGCTTTCGCCTTCGACGATAACGCGCATATTCTTTCCTTTCCGTTCAACCGTTACCCGTTAAAAACTTCCGGCTCTTCTTTTTGCGCGACCGTTTCGAGCGCCGCGCTCGTCTTTTTGCTCGCCGTCGCGATTTCCTTCAACAGCGGCGTTTGTTTGTCTTCGCGACGATTGTTCGCCGCGTCGAGCGCCGCCGTCGAGCCAAAATAAGCCGCCGCGTTTGAACCGGGTTTCTCGTCTTTTTGCGCCTTCGTTTCCGGACTCCCCTTGCCGAGAATATCCTCTTCCGCGAGCCGCTTCGCTTCGGCGACGGCGTCCTCGCTCGCTCCGGTCGCGCGGGCGGTCGCTTCGATTTCCTCGTAAGCCTTTTGAAGCCGCTCCGTTTTCGGGATAAGATTCTTTTCGGCTTGGAGAAGGTACTTGCCCGCTTCCGTCTGTTGGAGAATCGACTCCGTTAATTTCGTCTTGGCGGCGGCGAGCGTTTCGTCGCTCATTCCGGCCGCCTTGGCGTTCGCTTCCATTTCGAGCATAGCGGCGGCCAATTGATCCGCGACCGACGTTTGCGCCTTTTGCGCGTCGATAAGGAATTTGCCCGTCTCCGTTTCCGACAAAAGCGACTCAGTCAATTTGGCGCGAGCGTCTGCAAGCGCGGCTTCCCGTTCCGCCGTCGACTTCGAACCGTCTTTAAGGAGCCCGACCGTTTCCGTTAAGTCGTCGAGTTCGGCGGTTAAGCGTTCGGAAAACGGAACGTTCGACTTCAACGCGTCGGCGTAATACTTGCCGTTTTCGGTCGCTCGTAGAAGCTCGTCGTTTAACGCGTCCTCGATCTTCGCGCGGTCTTCTTCAAAGACGATTCCCTCGTTCAAGACGGCGTAAACCTCCGCCGCTTTTTGCGCGTTCGTTTCGAGAATTTTCGCGAACTTCTTATTCGCTTCGGCGACTTTTTTCGCCTCTTCGTCGGTCTCCTCGAACTCGGCGACAACCTTTTCGACGGCTTCTCGATACTTCGCTTCGTCGATCAGCTTGGCGTCGAGCGCGGTTTTGAGCGACTCGAGCTTTTCGTCGCGCGTTTCCGCAGCCGTCTTTTGGTTGACGAGATCGGAGATTCCAAGCGACGACAGCGCGTTTTGACGCGCCGTCTCGCGGTCGCGCTTTTGCGCCGCGTCGGAGTATTTTAGGTTTGCGTCGAAATTCTTTTCGAGTTCTTCGCGTTCCTTGCGAAGTTCGTTTAAGCGATTTTGCGCTTCCGCTCGTTGTTCGCGCGTTAGGCGTCCGTTCTTACCGGCGATAGCGTCGATTAACTCGGCTTCTTTTTTTCTAAGCGCCGTTATCGTGCGCTCGGCTTTCCCTTGCGCTTCGGCGCGCTCTTGAATTGCGCCAATTTCCGCGTCGTAAGCCTCCGTCGGCGATTGCGCGGCTCGATTAGAATCTTCGATTTGCTTGCGCAATTCCGCGTATTTGCTCGCCGAAATTTCCGCCTTCTCGCCAAGCCGCGCCATCGCTCCGGTAAACGCTTCGGTCGTCTCCGCCGCGTTCGCCGCCGAACGGGCGTAACCGTAGGCCGCGACCGTCGCGGCGGCAAGTAAAGCGATTCCGACCGGGCCTGCAAGCGCGAGCGCGAAAACCTTTGCGACGTTCCAAGCAATTTGCGCGGCGGTCGCCGCAACGGTCGCCGTCGTTGAGGCGATTTTCGCGGCGACTCCTTTTAGGGCGTGTTGCCATTAACGCTTAAGTAAAATAACGATTGCGACAAAGTTTAAAAACGCCGAAAACATAACGTCAAGTTTATCGTAACGCGTCGCGATTCGACGGAAGTCCTGAATAC
>JAZQAP010000332.1:0-4193 GCA_045545275.1 Thermoguttaceae bacterium
GACCGTCGCGCCGACGCTCGCGCCTCGCGCCGACGCGGAGGACGCCGACGAGCGTCCGAAATATCGCCTTGAGTACAAATTTCAACCGAACTCGTCGCTTCGTTGGAACGTCGTTCACCAAGTGCGCAAAAAGGTTTCTTACGCCGGGAAGGAAACGACGACCGAAACGTCGTCGACGGCGTTCCGGCGCTGGAATTTCGGCGAAACGGGCGCGGACGGCAAACTGGCGGCGCGGCACGAGATCGACCGAATGATTCTGCGCCAAAACGAAGAGGGGAAAGACCCGATCGACTTCGACAGCGAACGCGATTTGGTCGTCCCGAAGGAGATCGCGGCCTTTGGAACCGAGAAGGCGATCGGCGTCGTGTTGGAGACGTTCGACATTAACCCTTGCGGCGTTATGTCCGACAAAAAGAAGCTCGTCGCCGAGTACCAAGGGCGCGAGGGCGACTCGAACGTTTTGGTTCCGTTCCCGACCGAGGAGGTCGCGGTCGGCGACGTTTGGACGGTTCCTTACGCGCTTTATTTGAAGGGCGGGGACGAGGTCGTCCGGCCGTATCGCGTCGTCGAGCGGTTCCGCTTGGAGAGCGTCGACGAGAAATTCGCGACGATTTCCTTTACGACGACGTTGACGTCGATCGTCGACGATCCGGTCGTCGAGGGCGCGCTCGCCGAGCGACTCTTTAGCGGTCGCGCGCTTTTCGATCGCGAACGCGGGCTGACGTTGCGCACCGAACTGACTTTTAATCGCCGAGTCGCGAACGCGTTCGGTTTTTCCAGTTATCTCGAATATAACTGCCAAGTCGTCGAAAAATTGATTCGCGACGACGAAACCGGCGAATCGGCGCAAGTCGAGGAGTCGGCGCAAATTGGCGAACCAGCGCAAGTTGAGGAAGGGGCGCAACCCGGCGAATCGGCGCAAACTGCGGAACCGGCGCAAGTCGAGGAAGGGGCGCAACCTGGCGAATCGGCGCAAACTGCGAAACCGGCGCAAGTTGAGGAAGGGGCGCAACCCGGCGAATCGGCGCAAACTGTGGAACCGGCGCAAGTCGAGGAGTTGGCGCAACCCGGCGAACCGGCGCAAGTCGAGGAGTCGGCGCAACCCGGCGAACCGGCGAATTGACGCAAAGGGGCGTTTTTAAGAAAATTTTTCGTTTAAGAACGCGCCGACGACGTATAAAGGAGCGACGCGTTAGTTTTTCCGGAATATTAGTTGCAAACTAATAAATAGGCGTTAGAAGAAAAATGGATAAATCTGGGAAAGTTTTTGTAACCGGCGCGACCGGTTTTATCGGCTCCAGCTTAACGCGGCAACTCTTAGAAGCGGGGTACGTCGTGCGCGGAATGAGCCGTTCGAAACCGAAGGCGCCTCCCGGAGCGGAAGACTCGCTCGACGCGCTTTGGAATCACCCTAATTTCGAGTACGTCGCCGGCGATATTAACGACGTCGACTCGCTGACGCGCGCAATGGAAGGGTGCCGATACGCGATTTCGCTCGCCGGATACGCCCGCAACTTCGCTCGCGATCCGCAGGTTTTTCACCGGATTAACGTCGACGGAATGCGCAACGTTTTCATCGCCGCGAAGAAGCTCGGACTCGAAAAAATCGTTTGGACGTCGACGATCGTAACGTTTGGCCCGACGAAAAAAGGCGTCGTCGGCGACGAAAATATGCCGCGCGTCACCGACAAATATTACACCGAGTACGAAGAGTCGAAGAGCGTCGCGGAGGCCGAAGCGCTCCAATGGGTGAAAAAGGGACTGCCGTTGACGATCGTCAATCCGACGCGGGTGTACGGGCCCGGTCAGCTTTCCGAAGGGAACGCGATGGCGGCGCTGATTCGCGATTATCGCCGGGGAACGGCGCCGTTCCTGTTGAACTGGGGAAAAAATATCGGGAATTACGGTTATGTCGACGACGTGGCGCGCGGGCATATGTTGGCCTTGGAAAAGGGGCGAATCGGCGAACGCTATATTTTGGGCGGCGACAACGCTTCGCTTCTCGAACTTTTCCGTTTAATCGATAAAGTCGACGGACGTCGCCGTTTCAAACTGCCGATGTACAACCTTGTCCCGCTTCTTTTTGCGAACGCGCAACGAAGTTGGGCGCTCTTGACCGGGTTCTATCCGCGAATCACTCCCGGTTGGGTGCGAACTTTTTGCGTCGATTGGACGTATTCGTGCGAAAAAGCGAAAACCGAACTCGGATACGACCCGATTCCGTTGGAGGAAGGGTTGCGCCGCACCTGCGAATGGCTCGACGCGCTCGCGGCGAAAAAGAGTTAAACGAGAAACGGCTCGCGCGGCTTTTCCCGATCGTTAGAACGACGAGCGCGATCGGCGGCGCCGGATAATCGGTAAAAACGCCGCAAAATAACGGTTGCGTTCCCATTAAGTTGCGGAAAATAACGAAAAAGGCGAATTTTCCAATGAAACGAACTGCGAAAAACGAACGAACAAACGACCAAAACGCGACGAAGCGGAGTCGAAACGGCGGCAAAGACGCGGCTTGCTCGACCGACGCGCTTTCTCGAGCGTTGCGCGGCTCGACGGCGGCGCTGGTTTTAACCTGCGGCGTTTGCGTCGTCGCTTCCGGTTGCCAATCTTTTTTAGGCGCCGACGCCGAACGTTTCCGACGGGGACGCGGCGAATACGCGCTCAACGACGCGAACGTCGTTCGCGATTGGGAACAAGCCGCCCGCGAAGCGAGCGAAACGACGCAAAACGCGACGTTTGGGACGGTTGGAACGGTTGGCGAAGCGGAGAAAGCGGGGAAAACGAGAGGAAACGGGCGAACAGGCGAAGGCGCGTCGAGCGATCCCGCCGCGAGTCGACCGATTTTGCGTTCCGCCGCGTTCGACGAGAGCGACGAACGTCGCGTTTCCGCTTTGAAACCGCTCGCGCAGGCGCCCGAAGAGCCGAAAACGTTCGGCGAGCGCGTCAAAGACCTTTTTTCGTTTGGGAAAAAAGAGCCGAAACGACCGACGCCGTCGGAAGAAGCCGCTTATTGGGGAGAACGGACAAAATTTGAAAAATCCATTAATTCGGCGCGTTCCGGAAGTTTAATAAAATCGGAAAAGGCGGCGAGTTTCGCGCGTTCGGGCGCGTCGGAAAAATCGGCGCGTTCGAACGGGAGCGGTTTCTCGTTGGGACGCGGGCTTTCAAGCGTTTTGCCGACTTCAAAACGGCGCGGGCGGGAAAAATTTCCGGTCGACCCGGTGTTGCAATACGACGAATCGCGTTTTATGCCCAGTTTTCAAACTTGCGAACAATATTATTCCCCGATTCGTCCGACCGCGTCTTCGGAACGTTCGGGAAGTTCGGGAGAATCGATAAAAACGGCGAATGCGGAGCGTTTGGGAAAATCGGCTCGAACCGTTCAAAAAACGACCGTCGCCGGCTCGGGAACCGGCGCGACGCGAACCTCGGCGAACCGTCGAGACGGAGGAGCGCGTCTTTCCGGTCGCGAACTCGTTTACGGCGCGGGCGGAAATCGGAAAACGGCGCCGAAAGAAGCGGTCGGCTTAACGACGAGCGGCGTTTTGACGGCGCAAGCCTCGGCGACCGGTTGGGGAAAAACGCGGCCGGTCGCGGTCGCCTCGAACGAAGAGAGCGCGACGGCGAAAGCGGCGGTCGCTCCGGTCGGTTATTTGAACGCCGCGAGTAAAGACGAAACGAATTTTCGGATTTTAACGGAACGTTGCGACGGATTTTTTGGTTGGGAAACCGCCGACGAAGCGCTGTTGAACGCGATTTCGGAATCGTCGGGAGAAGTTGGGGGGAATTTGACGGCGTATTCGACGGCTCCGTCGCCGTCCGCGCCCGCTTTTCCCGCCGCCGAACTTTCCGATTTTGCAACCGACGTCGCGAAAATCGCGACGGGGAACGAGGCGAGCGCGACGACGTTGACGGAGAGCGCGCCGACGCAAGAAACGATCGCGCCCCTTCGAGACGTCGCGCCGTCGCCGGTCGCGGGACTTGGCGAAGTCGCGGAAGCGGCGCAAACCGGCGAAAACGCGCAAACCGGCGAAAACGCGTCGAATCCGGCGACCGCGCCGGTTTTAACGGCTTACGCGCCGTCCGGGACGCGGAAAAACGCGAGCGAACCTTCCGACTTTGCGTCGCAGTTAGGCGAAACGGGGTTCGATTGGTTCGATTCTCGACCGCAAAACGACGCGGAACGAGCGTCGAGC
>JAZQAP010000333.1:0-2351 GCA_045545275.1 Thermoguttaceae bacterium
AGTTTCGGCGCACCTACCGAACTTGAAACTGAACTTGCAAAACTTGTGCAAAAAATTTATCAGAGTATGGAAGTTATGCGAATGGTAAATTCCGGCACCGAAGCGACGATGAGCGCGATTCGCCTGGCCCGCGGCTACACGGGACGCGATAAAATCGTTAAATTTATCGGCTGTTATCACGGGCACGTCGACAGTCTTCTCGTCGCGGCGGGGAGCGCGGCGGCGACCCTTTCCGTTCCGAACTCGCCGGGCGTAACTTCCGGAACGGCGGCGGATACGATACTTCTGGAATATAACGACGTCGACGCTGTGCGACAAACGTTCGCCGAACGCGGCGCCGAAATCGCGGGCGTTATCGTCGAGCCGGTCGCCGGAAATATGGGATGCGTTCCGGGAAAACCGGAGTTCCTGCAAGCGCTACGCGAAGAAACAAAAAAAGCCGGGGCGCTCCTAATTTTCGACGAGGTAATGAGCGGTTTTCGCGTTGCAAAGGGCGGCGCGCAAGAGGTTTACGGAATCGATCCGGACTTGACGACGCTCGGCAAGGTGATCGGCGGCGGTCTTCCGGTCGGCGCTTACGGCGGCAAAGCGGAGTTTATGAACGCGGTGATTCCTTGCGGTAAAGTCTTCCAAGCCGGGACGTTAAGCGGAAACCCGCTTGCGACCGCCGCCGGGATCGCGACCTTAAAAGCGCTCGACGAGGATTCCGAATTTTACGCGAAGATCGACCGAACGACCGCGCGTCTTGCCGACGGTTTGTCGCAAGCCGCAAGCGCCGCCGGCGTCAAGGTTTCGGTTCAACGTTGCGGCGGAATGGCGACGCTCTTTTTCCTTGGCGCGGAGGACGCCGCCGTCGTCGACTGGCCGTCCGCGTCGCGTTGCGATACGCAAAAATTCGCGAAATTTTTCTGGAAACTCTTAGACGGCGGAGTTTATCTTCCGTGCAGTCAGTTTGAGGCGATGTTTGCGTCCGTCGCGCACTCGGACGAACTGATCGACCAAACGCTGGAAGTCGCCGCCGACGCGTTCCGAAGCCTTTGAACGCGTTGATTTTACGTTTGCCGCCGGGGCGCCGATTGTCGCAAACAACGCGGCGGCAAATGTCGCGCAGATTTTAAAGTGGTTAAAATAAAGACTTGCACGATCGATAAGGATTGGGATAATGTTCGGTTTTTTTTCTAAAAAACGTCGGGAACGTCGCCATGAGGAACGGGAACGCAAACGTCTGACACGACGTCGCAACACGTTGATTTTGGCGTTTGCCCTGCTGTTTCCGTCGCTTTTGACATGGGCGTATTTTATTTTCGGAGAACGGTTTGCGCCGTCTTTTTCAAAATATATTTTTGTCGCGGGCAAGACGTTGCAGTTTGCGTTTCCGGCCTTTATCGCGGCGTTTGTTCTGCAGACGCGGTGGTTGGTTCGACGACCGAATCGACGCGGTTTGGCGGCGGGCGGGATTTTCGGACTCGTTGTCGGACTTCTTATCTTCTTTGTCGGTATGTACTTAACGAAAGAGCCGGGTTCGTTTAAGCCGCTTGTCGACAATTTGCGCGAAGAACTGCTAGGCCGTTTGCAACCCTTGGGGCTGGCGACGCCGGGCGCGTTTATTTTGTTGACGATATTTTATTCGATCGTTCATTCCGGTTTGGAAGAGTATTATTGGCGGTGGTTTACGTTCGGACGCTTGGCGGAGCGACTACCTTATGTCGCCGCGACTTTAATCGCGAACGCCGGGTTTATGTTACATCATGTTTTGCTTTTGGGCGTCTATTTCGGTTTTGGCGAACCGGCGACGTGGGTTTGCTCGTTCGGCGTTTTTATCGGCGGACTTGTTTGGCAGGAGCTATATCGCCGTTACGACTCGATTTACGGCGCTTGGTTGAGCCACGGTTTGATCGACGCCGGTATTTTCGCCGTTGGTTTTCTGCTTTTGCCGAGCGTTTGACGCGTCGGTTATAAGCGGCGACAATATAATCGGTTAGGATAGCGCGGACGTTCTTCTTTAACGAACGGCGTCCGCGAATTGGGAGCGAAGCGATGCGAGTCGTCGGAATTGGAACGGACGCGGCGGAGATCGACCGCGTTGTAAAACTTTACGAGCGATTTCCGGAAACCTTTTTGAATCGGGTCTTTACGGAGCGCGAGCGCGAATATTGTTTGCGCAAAAAACGTAATTTTGGCGAGTCGTTGGCGGCGCGTTGGGCGGCAAAAGAGGCGACGTTAAAGGCGTTAGGAACCGGTTGGGCGTCGGGAATTTCTTGGACGGACGTCGAGGTGGTCAACCGTCCGGACGGCGCGCCTCAACTTTTTTTGACCGGCGGCGCGAAGAAAGTCGCCGACGAATTGGGCGT
>JAZQAP010000334.1:0-5169 GCA_045545275.1 Thermoguttaceae bacterium
CCCTTGACAAAGCGAAAAGGCGGGAGTAAGATAAAAACGGCGTCGTTTTATGCGCGCCTTAAAATCGTTTCGACGTTTCGGCGTCGCGTTAAATTCAATTTTAAAAAGGATTGCGCAGATGAATTGCATCGTGTTGGCCGCCGGGTACGCGACGCGGCTTTATCCGTTGACGGAAAATTTCCCGAAACCGCTTCTCGACGTCGGCGGTAAAACGATCGTCGACTGGCTCTTGGACGACTTGAATCGAAGCGGTAAAATCAAGCGTTGCGCCGTCGTTTCGAACGCGAAATTCGCCGAACATTTCCGCCAATGGCGCGACGCCAAGCAGGCGAGCGAAACGAAATTTAACGCCCCGATCGAGATCGTCGACGACGGTTCGACGACGAACGAAACGCGAATCGGGGCGGTGAAGGATATTTTGTTCGCGATGGAAACCCTTGACTGGTCGGGGGATACGCTCGTCGTCGCCGGGGACAACGTCTTGAGTTTCTCGCTGAACCTCTTCCTCGACTATTTCGAACGCAAGGGGAAGGAAACGCCCGGCGCCAACGCGGGAATGCGGTATTTCGAGCCGAGCGTCGAAAAATTGCGCAAGTGCGGCGTCCTGGAAATTGCCGACGACGACCGCGTTTTGTCGATGGAAGAGAAGCCCGCCGAGCCGAAATCGCATTGGTGCGCGCCGCCCTTTTACTGTTACGCCGGTTTGACTTGCGACAAAATTCGCGCCGCTTTGGCCGACGGTTGCGGATTCGACGCGCCGGGAAGTTTTCTCGCGTGGACGTGCAAAAACGAGCCGACGTTCGCCTTCGAGGCGCCGGGCGTCCGCTTCGACGTCGGGAATCTCGAAAGCTATCAAAAAATTAAAGCCGAATACAAAGGTTGCGACGCGTAAAACAAACGCCGAAGAGGGGAGCGCGACGCCGTTTAATTTTTGTTGCGTTCTTGAAAATAACGAAAGGTAAACGTTATGACGACTAAGTTTAAGCCGTTTGATTCGGCGAAAAAATATTTGGTGACCGGTGCCGCCGGTTTTATCGGGTTTCACCTTGCGAAAAAATTGGCGTCGCAGGGCGCGCAAGTCGTCGGGTTCGACAATATTAACGATTATTACGACGTTAATCTGAAATACGCGCGACTCGAACAACTTAAACCCTTTGAAAACTTCAAGTTCGCGAAGGGCGATTTGGCCGACGCCGAGGCGGTGAACGCGCTTTTCGCCGAAGAGCGCTTCGACGTCGTCGTCAACTTGGCGGCGCAGGCGGGCGTCCGTTATTCGCTAGAAAATCCGAAGGCTTACGTCGACTCGAACCTCGTCGGTTTCTGCAATATTTTGGAAGCGTGCCGACATAACCCGGTCGAACACTTGCTTTACGCGTCGAGTTCGTCCGTTTACGGCAACCAAGAAAAGACGCCGTTCTCGACCGACGACCGCGTCGACGAGCCGGTTTCGCTTTACGCCGCGACGAAAAAAGCGAACGAACTTCTGGCGTACTCTTACTCGCACCTGTACGGAATTCCGACGACCGGTTTGCGCTTCTTCACCGTGTACGGCCCTTGGGGGCGTCCGGATATGGCGGCGTTTATTTTTACGCGTAAAATCTTTAACGGCGAGCAGTTGCAAGTTTTCAACGGCGGCGATATGTTGCGCGACTTTACTTACGTCGACGATATTGTCGCCGGGATCGAAAATATGCTCTGCAACCCGCCGAAGCCGAACGTAAAGGGCGACCGCGCCAAGGTTTACAATATCGGCAACAACAAGCCGGAAAAGTTGCTCGACTTTATCGACACGTTGGAGCGCTTGATTCAACGACCCGCGCACCTTGACTTTAAGCCGATGCAAGCGGGCGACGTGTACCAAACTTACGCGGACGTTTCGGAACTCGAACGCGATTTCGATTTCCGCCCGAACACGCCGATCGAAGTCGGCTTGGCGCGCTTCGTCGAGTGGTTCCGCGAATATTATAAGATTGTCGACTAAACGCTGAAATAAAGCGCTTTATGACGCAAGACTAAACCGCGTCGGTTCGACGAAAACGTCGAGTCGGCGCGGTTTTTTACTTAGAATGTTGTTTGATGTTGCGTCGCTTTTGCGTTGGAAACAATTGTTTCGCGGCGGTTGCGTCAAATGTTAGAAGCCGATTTTCTTCAGCCAAGCGGCGCAACGTTCTTGCCAATCGGCGGCGTTCGGCTTGTCGTTCCAAAACATAAAGCCGTGCGGCGCGCCCGCGTAAACGTGTAATTCGCAAGGGATTCCGAGTTTGCGCAACTTCTTGTAAACCTCGACCGAGCCGAGCGGCGAGTAAATGTCCGCGTCGCCGTGAACGAGGCACGTCGGCGGCGTTTTCGCGTCGAAATGAAAATCGTTCAAAATTTCCGCGCCCTCGCCTTTATTAGCGTTCGGGTCGGTCGCGCCGTCGGTCAGGACGTAAGCCGGATAAATCGGAATCGCGAAATTCAGGTTCGCGGGCGTTTTGTCGAGTTCGTCGACCGGTTCGTAAACCTCGGTTTCCGAATTAGTTGCGGCGAGGAGCGTCAGACAGGCTCCGGCGGAATAGCCTTGGGCGCCGATTTTGTTCGGGTCGATTCCGAGTTGGGCGGCGTTGGCGCGAAGGTAACGAATCGCGCGGCGGGCGTCTTGGAGCGCCGGAGCGTAAATCGGGCCCGACGCCGGGCGAGGCGCGCGGTAAACGAGAACGGCGGAAACGTAACCTTGGGAGTTCCAGAACTTAGCGTTCGGAATTCCTTCCTCGCCGTAAAAGCAGGTATTGAAGCCGCCGCCGGGAATCGTCAAAACGCAAACGTCGGACGTTTTCTTTTCTGGTTGAAAAATAAGGAGATACGGCGTTGTTACGCGGCGCGCCGAACCGGCGGGGTTCTCGACGTTCGGCTCGCGAACCGTTTCGCCGGGCGCTAAACCGGGCCAAAGTTCGACTTTTTCTTGCGCCGAAACTTGCGCGGCGCCGATAAGAGCCGCGGAAAAAAACGCGACGGACGCCAAGGTTTTTAACAGGGAAGTCGTTTTCATCGAAGGACTTTCGTTAATTAAGGACGGAAAAAAAAAGAAAACGCGACGAAACGTCGATTAGCCGGAAATCGCCGTTTCAATATTGAGGCGGCGATTGTAAGCGGCTTGGTTTCGACGGTTGCGTCGCGTCAAAAGGTTGCGGAACGACGCGACGTCAATCGAGCGGTTTGTTCCAAGGACGAATCGAAACGCGACGGAAGAAAATCTCGAAACCTTCCGATTGCAACTGGATGCGACCGGACGTCGGCTTCAGGTTGTACGCGCGGTTGACGAATTTGCCGTTGAGATAAACTTCCATAACGTCGCCGACGGCGTAAACGACGAGTTCGTTCCAGTCGCCGGGGCGGTCGACGTCGAGCGGGCCGCGGAAGTCCCTGTCGTTCTTCCAGTTAGGCGAACGGCCGAGCCATTGGATAACGCCGTCCGAGTTGGCGCGAATCGTTTCCGGCTTCCCGTTTTTCGGGTCGAAAACGCGACCGCCCGGGCGCTTCACGACGTCGCCGGTCGCCTCTAAACCGTCTTGCGGTTGCGCGACGACGCAAATGTCGCCGATTCCGCCTTCGACGAGGTTCGCTTGAATCGAACGGGCCCAAAGTCCGGCGAAACCGTTGTCCGGGCCGGTCGCGTGAATCATGACGCCGGAGTCGCGGGCGCCGCGGCGGTCGGCGGGCGTCGTTTTGTCGCCCCATTTGAACTCGACGGTAAGTCGGTAATTTTCAAAACTTTCGAGCGTCGAAAGACCGCCCCAATCCTCGCCGCCGATTCGGAGAACGCCGTCCTTGACCGAGAAAACGCCTTCCGGGTCGTCCGTTCCGCTTTTCTTCAGGAAGACGCGCCAACCGTCGAGATTTTCGCCGTTAAAGAGGTGTTTTTCGTTCGCGGCGTCGTCGATAACTTTGAGCGCGATCGGGATGTAACCGTTGTCAAACAAGCGTTTGTAAGTGTATTCGCAGTCGACGCGGAAGGTCGAGCGACCGTCTTTCCCCTTCGGTTTGCCGTTGGCGAGACCGGTTTGGTCGGAGACGAAAACGCGCTCGTTTTCCGGATCGTTTTTCAAAATCAGCATCACGTGCCCGTCGTAATCGACGTGCATTACGACCGCGTCCGCCGGTTTCAGCTGGGCGTAAGCGGCTTTCATCGTTTCGTAACCCGCCTCTTTAACGATGTTAGGCGTCGAATCGTAAAAGTTCAACGGGTAGTCGCCGACCGGAACGACTTCTTTCGGACGATCCGGAATCATACGGCGCGTCAGGAGGGCCGGGAGGTCGGGATCGACTTGCCGCCAAGCGTTCGAAACGGACGCGGAGCAGTCGGAGCCGAAATAGCCTTCGCGGTCGCAAGGGCCGACGTAAACGCGTTGACCGTCGATCGTTTCGATTTGCGTTTCGAACGACGCAAGGTTGTGATTCCGTTGAAATTGCGTGTACGGCAAGCCGTAGTATTTTTCGCCCTTTTTGAAGACGAAACCGGAGGCGTTCCAGTACTCGATATCTTCTTTCGGCGTCCATTCGACGCTCGCGGCGGCGCGCATATAGTCGACGACTTTCGAGCGCAACTCCGCTTCTTTCGGGTTGTTAGAGGCGGAGATCGCTTCGTCGTCGGCGAACGCGGGAAGGGCGCCGAGCGCTAAAATCAGGAGCGGAGAAAAAAAACGGGAAACGGACATAACGTTCTTTCTTTAAATAGGTTAAGTTAGGGAAGTAAAAAGGAAAAAAACAACGGAAAATGAATGCGACGCGGCGTCATTCGAACGGAACGAGCGAAATATTGCGGAAGAAAATTTCGGCGCCTTCCGATTGCAGCTGGATTTTGCCGCTCGTCGGTTTCAGGTTGTAAACGCGGTTGACGAAAACGCCGTTGACGTAAAACTCGGCGGCGTCGCCGATCGCGTAAATCGTCAATTCGTTCCAGTCGTTCGGACGGTCGACGTCGTTCGGGCCGCGGAAACCTTTGACGTCGCGCCAGTCGGGGGAGCGTCCGACCCATTGGAAGCAGCCTTGAGCGTTGTCGGTTATCTCGACCGGAGTCCCGCCTTCGCGAACGCAAACTTTGGCGGCGCCGCGCTTTACGACGTTGCAGGTCGCCGGGATACCGTGGTTCGGGCCGCCGACGATCCAAAAGTCGCCGACGCCGCCCTCGAT
>JAZQAP010000335.1:0-3602 GCA_045545275.1 Thermoguttaceae bacterium
CCGCTTGGCCCCCGACTTCCCGACTCCGCGCCGAGCCCCGACCCCGCGTCGCGACAGCCCGCGCTCTCCGGCGCCTTCGACGTTTTTCCGTCGAACGGCGTCGACGCCGAAATCGCCAACGCCGCCGCGCCGACCCTCGAAACGGTCGCCTTCCGCTTCCCGACCGTCGAAACCGACGCGAAAACGCCTCGTTTCCGCGAAGTCTCCGCGAACGGCGACGACGAAAGCGACGAACATAGCGAAAAAACCGGAAACGCGCTCCCGCCGACCGCGGGCGTTCCCTTCGAAACCCTTTTCGCGCTAACGACGCCGGGTCGCGCCGACGCGAAAACGGCGGAAACGTCGCCCCCCCGAGAAACGGAAAAAGACGCCGGTCAAGATCGCGTCGTCCTCAAACTCGTCCCCCGCCCCGGTCTCGACCTTCTCTTGCCGGACGGAACGCGCCGCGCCGACGTCGCTTACCCCGCCGCGCCCCTCGACGAACTCGCCGACGTCGTTTACAAAGTTCGCTTAATCGCCGACGAGCCCGGCCCGAAAGCGCTCGCGTTTTACGCCTTCCGAGAAAACGGCGACCTCCTCGCCTCCGACGTTCTCCCGTTAAACGTCTCCCCGTCGACGCAAAACGCGCAAAACTCCAAGTCGCCGTCAAACGCCCAAAACTCCGAAACCTCCCCAAGCTCCAAAAACGCCCCGTCGACGCGCCTTTCGGAGGAAACCGCGACCGTTTTCCCGCAAACGTCGCCGATCGTCGAACGTCTTCCGAACGGCGCGGTCGGCCCCGCGACCGACCGCGCCCGAGTCGGCGTTCCCTTCGTTTACCGCGCGGTCGTTCGCAACTTCGCCCCTTTCGCGCTCGAACCGAACGAAATCGACGTCGCGCTGAATCTCCCGCCGGAACTCGCGTTCGCGACGGCGGCGTCGAAAACGTCGAACTCTTCCGACGCCGCCGCGAACCGACGCCGCGCCGTCTTTCGACTCGGCAAACGCTTGGAGCCGCGTTCCGAATTTGAGCTTAACGTCGACCTTGCGGCGGAAAAACCGGGCGAAGTCGAACTTGAATTCGAACTTCTCGACGCGTCGAACGGCGCCCCTCTCGGCGTCGCGCGCCATCCGCTCGGCGTCGACGCTCCCGACGACCTCGACGCCGACGCCGACGCGGCCTCGACGCCCCAATAAGACGCAAAATCGACAATACCGGACGGCGGCCCTATCCAAAATACCGAAACTATTTTCAGCGCTCCTTTACGCGAACGGCAAAGGGCGCTATACTTTGAGAAAATTACGCGTCGCCGACCGACGCGCGCCGTCGTCGGACGCTCGGCGTTTCCACCGCTTTCTTATTTTCTCGATTTAAAACGCGCATCGATATGACTGAACAAAATTCGCCGCGACGCGTCGTCGTTACCGGTATGGGCGTCGTCAGTTCGTTGGGAACGACTCTCGAAGAACTTTGGGCCGGCTGCCGCGAAGGACGCTCCGGCGTTCGTCCGACGAGAGCCGACGAGCCTTATCCCGTTTCCAACGTCGCGCCGGTCGACGATTTTTCCGGTAAAATTCAAGATTTCGGCGAACTGAGCGACGCGAAAAAGAAAGCGATTCGCAAAGGGATTAAGCTGATGGCGCGCGAAATTCAAATCGGCGTCGCCGCCGCGCAAAAAGCGCTCGCCGACGCGCGGCTCGACGAAGCGCGGCTCGACGGCGCTCTTCCGCCGCGTCGCGCCGCCGTCGCCTTTTCGTCCGACTACGTCTATACGACGCCGCAAGAACTGCTCGACGCGATCGCCGCTTGCCGCGCCGCCGACGGTTCGCTCGACGCGCCGCGTTGGCCGCAAGACGGTTTGACGAAAATGACGCCCCTTTGGCAGCTGAAATACCTCACCAATATGCCGGCGAGCCATATCACCATTTACAACGAACTTTACGCGTCCGCGCACGACGTTACCAATCGCGAGGCGGCGTTCGGCGTCGCGCTCGGCGAAGCGATCGAAAAGGTCAAAGCGGGCAAAGCGGACGGCATGCTCGTCGGCGCGACCGGTTCGCGGCTCGAATCGGTTCGTCTCGCCGCTTTCTTAAAAGAAGGCGAGTTGGCCGCCGACCTCCTCGACCGCTCGACCGAAAGCGTTTCGCGACCGTTCGACAAACGCCGCGTCGGCGCGATCCCGGGCGAAGGCGCGGGCGCGCTCTTTATCGAAGAACTCGAATCGGCGAAAAAACGCGGCGCGACGATTTACGCCGAAGTCGTCGGCGGCGCCTATCGCGGTTCGTTCCGACACGCTCGCGACGTCGACGGTTGGAAAACGAACGACCGCCAAATCGCGCAAACGTTCGACGACGCGCGCGACTCGATCGCCTCGACGCTTCGCGCGCTCCTGCGCAAATGCGGCGTTTCCCCGAGCGACGTCGGTTTTATCGACGCGAACGCTCGCGGCGACGTCCGACTCGACGCGGCGGAGGCGGCGGCCCTGCGCGAAGTGTTCGGCGACGCGCTCGATTCGATCCCGACGACGGCGCTCGCCGGTCTCCTCGGAAATCCCGGATGCGGTTCCGGCGCGATTCAAACGGTCGCCGCGATTCTTTCGCTCCGCAACGACGCGCTCGTTCCGGTCGCGAACCTCGAAGAGCAAGACCCGGCTTGCCCGGTCGCGGCGGTTCGCGAATTCGGCGGCCCGACCGGCGATTCGTTCGTTAAAATTTGCGCGCAAAACGTCGGCCAAGCGTCCGCCGTTTACGTCAAACGTTACGTCGACTAAACGACGCGCCGACCGTCGCGTTCGACCTTTCGTTCCTCTTCCGAGCCCTTTCGTTCGACGCGAAAGGGCTTTTTTGCGCCGTTTCGTCTCCCTTCTTCCGCCGAAATTTTCGTCTCGCTCCCCGCCAAGAAACGCCGAAGCCCCTCCGACTTTCGCCGAAGAGGCTTTTGCGCTAACGCCTTAAAAACGCGACGGACGTTATCCGTTCGCCGCGTCGAACGACGGCGCCGGTTCGCCGTTCTCTTTCGACGTTCGCGCCGCGTCCAAATCCCGACGAACGCCGATACGGCGACGAGCGAAGAATCGCCCGAACGGTTTGCACGTCAAGAGCGCCGGAAGGAAGATCAAGTCGCCTATCAACGCGGTCGACAAAATCGCGAGCATCAAAATCCCGAAACGTTGCGTCGGCACGAACGTGCTGGCCGCGAAGCAGAAGAGCCCGAGCCCGGCGATCAACGTCGACTGCGTCATCGCCGGCGCGCACCGACGGTACGCGTTCAGCGCCGCTTCTTTCGGTTTCATCCCGGCCGCGACGCCCTCGGAGAACCACGTCAGATAGTGCATCGTGTCGTCGACCGCGACGCCGAGCGCGACCGACGCCGTCATCATCGTTCCGACGTCGACCAAAATCCCGGCCCACGACATAAAACCGAATACGACGACGACCGGAAAAACGTTCGGCAACATCGCGATCAACGCGGCGGGAACGCTGCGCAAAATCACGACGAACACAAACGCGATCAGGAAGAACGCCATCACCAAACTCGACGTCAACCCGGCGATCAGCTCGTGTTGCGTTTTGTAAACGAGCGGCACCATCCCGGTGTACTTCGCCGCGAACCCGGCCGGATA
>JAZQAP010000336.1:0-10143 GCA_045545275.1 Thermoguttaceae bacterium
ATTTTCACCGTTTCACCGTCAAGAACTTAAATTGCGCAATTTAACGTTTTCGCGTCGAACCGAAAAGCGAACGCGAAACAATTTTCCGCCGTTATTTTCTTATAATCGGCGGTTTTGTCAAAGCCAAGAGGAAAATTTCGCAAAAATTTGCGCGAAAAATTCCCCGAAACAACGTTATTTACCCTAAAAATCAAAAAAACGCCGAAACGGTCTCCCGTCCCGACGTTTTCCGACGTTTTTCAACGTTTTCCGTCCGCTTCACTCCTCCGCGAAGATCGCCCGCAATCCGGCGAGCGTTTCGTCGAACCCCGAACGCTCGAACATTTGCTGTTGTAGAAAACGGTCGATTTTCGGTTTCAGCCGAATCGCGCGGTCGATCTCCGGCGACGCGCCTTCGCGGTACGCGCCGACGGCGATCAAGTCCTCCGCGTCGGCGTAAATCCCGAGCGTTCGGCGGACGTCGTTCGCCAAGCGCCAATGTTCCGGCGAGCAAATCGTCGGCGCCAACCGACTGACGCTCTCCAACGGGTCGATCGCCGGGTAATGCCCCCGCGAACTCAATTTGCGCGACAGCCAAATATGTCCGTCGAGGAGTCCCCGCGCCGCGTCGCCGATCGGATCCTGTTTGTCGTCCCCTTCGACCAAAACGGTAAAGAACGCGGTAACGCTTCCGACGTCGCTCCGCCCGGCCCGCTCGACGAGACGCGGCAACTCGGCGAAAACGCTCGGCGTATACCCGCGCGAAGTCGGCGGCTCTCCGGCGGCGAGCCCGATTTCTCGGCGCGCCATCGCGAACCGCGTCAGCGAGTCCATCAAGAAGAGAACGTTTTTTCCGCGATCCCGGAAGTACTCCGCGATAGAAATCGCCGCCAACGCCGCGCGCACCCGCATCAACGGCGGCTCGTTCGACGTCGAAACGACGACGACGCTCTTTTTGCGCCCCTCTTCGCCGAGTTCGCGTTCGATGAAGTCGTTGACCTCCCGCCCGCGTTCGCCGATCAATCCGACGACGACGACGTCCGCGTCGGTGTACCGCGTCATCATCCCGAGCGTAACGCTCTTGCCGACGCCGGAACCGGCGAAAATCCCGAGTCGCTGCCCTTGCCCGCAGGTGAAAAGCGCGTCGATCGCCCGCACTCCGGTCGACAACGCCTTTTCGATGCGGGGTCGCGAACACGGTTCCGGCGGCTTGCGGTCGAAACGCGCTCGCGACGTTAAAATCGGCGTCGGCCCGGCGTCGATCGTCCGTCCGAACGCGTCGACGACCCGCCCGAGCAGCTCGGCGCCGACCGGAAGCCAAGGCGTCGTCTTCGCCAACTCGATTTTCGCGCCGCGCCGAACGCCGGTCAGCTCCGAATACGAGTACAAAAGCGTCAAATCGTCCCGAAAACCGATAACTTCGGCGAGCAGTTCCTCCCCCTCGTCGCGACGCTCGACCTTCGCGATCGCCCCGATCGGCGCCGGAAACCCGACCGCGGAAATCGTCGTGCCCTCGGTGCGAACGACGCTCCCGACGAGTCGAACCGGCGCGACGCTCTGAATTTGCTCGATAATATTGTTAATTTCCATCGATTCCGCGCCGTTCCCCTATTTTGCCCGCTTAACCTAAACCGCGTTTTCGCCGCGCTTCGCCCCGCCGCCCGGCGTTACTCCGAAAGCTCCGCGACAATCCGTTCGAGTCGCGACTCGAGCCGTTCGTCGACGACGCCGTGCGCCGATTCGACGACGCAGCCGCCGACGGCGATTTTCGGATCGGCGACGACTTCCGCGGTCGCGAGGTTTCCCGTCTCTTCGAGAATCGCGCGAATCGGCTCTTTCAACGTTTCGACGTCGCGGGGATTCATCCGGATTTTTAACGCGGCGCAGTTCATCGCCAACTCGAGCGCCTCTCGCAACAGGTCGAGCGGCACTTCGCGCTTGATCGCCGGGTCGCGCATAATCGTTTGATAAGCGATCGCGGCGGCGATTTGCATCGCGTTTTCTTCCCAATGTTTTAAAAGGGAATACCGAACGCCCGCCATTTCGCCGGTCAGCTTTTGCAACGGTTCGAGCGCGGCGTCGCAAAACGCTTTCGTTTTCTTCTCGACGCCCCGTTCGACTTCGACGGCGATCGTCGCGGCGGCTTCCTCGGCGGCTTGTCGAGTTCCCTCTTCCTTTCCCGCGACGAATCCGGCGTCGAATCCGGCTTGGCGCGCTTTCTCGAACGTTTCTTGTTCGAGCGTTCGCCGCCGTTCGTCCAGCGCCGCCGTCTCCGCGTCGAGTCGGCGCCGCGCTTCGGCGACTTCGGTCGCTCTCCGCTCGAGTTCCGCTCGTTCGAGGTTCGCCGCTCGTTGGAAGTCGGCCCGCAGCGCGTCGAGTTCGAGTCGCGTTTCGTCGGCGACGCGGCGCGCTTCGGCTCGAATTTTGTCGAGAAAATCGGAGGTTTTTCGTTCCAACTCGACAAACGCGAACGGCTCGACGCTCGACGCGTCGGAAAACGAAGCCGTTCGTCCGTCGCCCGAGTCGCGTCCGCCGTTTCCGCCGACCTTGCCGCCGTCGAAATCCGTTCCGAAAACGCCGTCGAAATCGCGTCCGCTCGAAAATTTCGGAAAATTACTCATCGTTCAACGCTCCGTTAAAAAGCGCGTCCTCCAAGCGCCGCGCCGCGTCCGTCGTTCGAACGAGCGCGGAAAGCGCCGCGAACGCCGCCGCTCGTTTTTCCTCCGGCAACGCCGCGACGACCGCCGCTCGACGTCGCGCCGAAAGCCGCGACAAAGCGACCGCGACCGTCGTCGCCCGCGCTCCGTTCAACGTCCGCGCCAACCGCTCCGGTTCGACCGCGTCGAGCGCCTGAAAAGCGCCGTCAAAATCGTCGCGATCGATAAAAAGCGCGCCGTTCCGCTCGTTTGTAACGGTCGCCGTCGTCCCGTTCGTCGCCTCTCGCGTTTCCGCCGTTTCGCTTAACGTTAAAAACTCGGCGACGATCGCGTCGACGTCTTCCGGCGCGACGCTTCCGATCGTTTTCGCCTCGGCCTCGATCGCCCGCGCGACTTCCGGTTCGAATCGGGCCAAAAGCGCGTCGGCCGCCTTCGCGTCGAGAACCGACAACAACAGCGCCGCCTTCCGAATCCCGTCTTTCGCGACGCCGAACGCCGCGCTTCCGTTCCGTTCGCGTTCCATTTTCTCCCCTAAACTTCTTCGACGCCGCGCCGTTCGTCGTCGCCCGCCTTCTCCGTCTCTCGCAAAACGCCCCGTTTTCCGAAGCTCGCCGACTTTCGCCGCCTCGTTATTTTACCGCTTTTACCCTTTTTCCGTCGTTTAACGTCAGGCGCCCGGACGCAGCCAACGCCTCAACGATTCCGCCGCTTGCTCCGGATTGCGCGCGATCAACTCGAGCGCTTCCCGTCGCCGCGCCGCGTCTCCGAAACTTCGCGTCGTTCGCTCGCTCGGTTCGCGCCGCGAAACGGTTCGCTCGTTCTCCGTCGTTTCGTCGCTCCGCGCCCGCTCCCTTTCGATTAACGACCGAATTTCGAGCAAGTCGTCGTCCAAATCGTCCCAATCGTCAAACTCGTCGAAATCGACGGTCGCCTTATTCTCAACCGTTCCCGTCGAGAAACCGCTTTTGCCCTCGTTCGTTCCTCGCGACGCGGCGCCGTTCCCTCCGTTCGACGCTCGGCGCTCCGACCAATCTTCCGCGTTCGCCGGAGCGCCGCCTCGATCTCGCGCCGTTGGGAAATCGCGAACGCTCCGAAACGCGTCGAAATTTTGTTCGCTTTTCGTTCCGTTGTCGCCGATTTCTCGTTCGTCGCGAATTTCTTCGCCGCCCCTTGCGTTTCGCGTATTTTGCTCGTTTCGCCCGTTCCGCTCGAAGCGAACGTCCGACGCGACTTCGCCGTCTTGCGCATTTTTTCTAAATTTTTTAATCTCTTTAATCTCCGCGCGTTCCTTTTTCCGTTTTTTTGCACCGTCTTCTTTATTCCGTTTTTCCCGCGCGTTCGAACGTTGGACGCCGTCCGCAATTTGCGTCGTTTCGTTTTCGTTCTCTCTTTTTTCGCCGTCGTCTCGATTCTTCGCCGTCTTCTTTCCGCGTCGACGCGTCGCGGGCGCGGCGATCGTTAAAAACGCTAAAATCCCAACGCCGACGCCGATCGCCGCCGTCGCTTTCGCGTCGAGCCGTCGCGTCCGTTCTTTCCAAACCGCCCAAAAATTCGGCGTTTCCGCGTTTTCCGTTTCGCGCTCGTTCGCGTCTTCAAGCGTCGCTTTAACCGCCTCCGCGTCGCTCGGCGTCTCTTCGGCGTCCTCCGCGACCATTTCCTCGACGTTGGCGACTTGCCCAAAATTCGCGACGACCTCGAACGGTCCGTTTTCGTTCTTTCCGCCGTCGCCGTCGTCGCGCGTCGTTTCCCCTTTCGCGCCGACGCTCGACGCATCCCAATCGTCCGGAGCGGCGTAAACGTCCGCCGCGACCGAGCGCGTCAGTTCGTTTTCGCTCCATCCGTTCCGCTCGGCCAAAGGACGCAGCAACAAAAGAGCGACGTTTTTCGTTTCGGCGACAATTTTACGTTCCGCCGTTTGATAAAAAGAACTCCATCCGCTCGTTTCTCCGTCGGTCGCAAAAGTTTCGACGGCGTTTTCCGCCTTCAAATGTTGCGCGACGCGGCAAACATATCCGCGCGGTATTCCAATTCGAACGGCCAACGCGCGAACTCGAAAGCGAACGCGTTCTCCGTTCCTCGCGTTTTTCCCATTCTCTCCGCTCGCCCCGTTCCTCTTTTTCCCTACTTCTTCCTCATTCCCTCTATTTTGAGCGTTCTTCCCTTCTTCTTTTTCTCCGGCGCCGCTCTTACGTCGCGTCTCCGTCGCCGCGCCGTTCTTCCCAACTTGCTCGTTCTCGGCAATTTGCGCGACTCGCTCGACCGGCGCGCTCGTTCCGACTCGCCCGTTCTTTTCGTCTTGCGCTTTTACCGCGTCTTCCGCGTCTTCTCCTTCTTCCGTTCTTTTCCCATTTTCCGCCGTCTCTCGATAACTCGCCGAAACGACGGCGCGACGACCGCCGCGCCGTTCGGTCGCGCCGACCGCAAGAATGCCGTTTCCGTCCGACGTTCTCCCGGCTTCCGCTAAATTTTGCGCCGGAATCGGAGTCGAAATCGCGCTCCGCGTCGCGACCGGATTCCCCAAGCGCGCGAACGCGCCGCCGGTTCGCGCAAGAACGCGAGCGTCGCCGTCCGCGATCGCCAAAGGACGCGGCTTCTCTACTTCCTCTATTTTAACTTGCGCTAGCCGCTCCGCCGCCGAAGTCGCGCGCCCCTTAGGCGCTTCGCGACCGTTCGCGTCCTCTTTCTTAACGTCGGCGCCGCCTCGACCGTCCCAAGCGTTCAAATTCTCCAAGCCGCCAAAACCGCCTCGCCTCCCTAAAGCATCGCCGTTTTCCGACCGTTCAACGCCGTCGCAACCGCCAAAATCCGCAAACTCGTCGCTTAACTTCGTCTCGACGACGTCCTCCGGCGCGACGGCGACCAGTTCGGCGACGACGGAGACGCGCGCGCCCCCCATATAATCAAACGTTTTCTCTAATTTGTCGCGCCAATAATTTTCCACGCGTTCCTTTTCGGTCGCCAACGCTAATTCCGCGCCGTTTCCAACCGACTTTTCCGAACCAAAATAAGATTTTCCAGCTTTTAAATCAAGAATCGAAAGATTTTCATTCGCGTCGACGCCCAGCTGATGCTTCGCCGCGACGGTAATCGCCGAAAGGAGGTTCGCGTCGAGTTCGCAACCCTCGCGACACGCGACGCCGATCGACGCGGTAACGACCGTTTTCGACGTCAACCCCGCCTGCTCGCGCCGTTCTCGAACGCCGACGGTCGCGTATTCGATCCCTCCGGTCCGTTCGAGCGTTCGCTCCAACTGAAACGCGCAAGCGTCGAGGGCGCGCATCCGCATCTTCGCGTCGGACTCGAAAGCGCCCATTTCCCGAATCGCGTCGCGGCGCGACTCGCTTGGAGCTTTCGGATAAGCGCCCGCTTCCGCGAGAGCCGTTTGATATTCGTTTCTTTTATTTTTCGGAACGAGAAGCCGACCTTCGGCGTCCCAAGACCATTCGTCGAGCCCCGCCGCCGCCAACGCCGCGCTCGCCGTTTTTTGATCTTCGCGTCCGTAATACCAGCCGTCGAACGCGGTTTCCGTCCCGTTCGCTCCGCCCAACGAACCGTTGCAAAACGCCCAAACGCCCCAAGTTGCCAGCGCAACCAACGCGCCGCCTCCGCAGAGTCGAAGCGTTCCCAATTTTTTGAGGTTGACGTCGTTCATTCGTCTTTCGTTCCCTAAAAGCTCTCCCAGTTCCGTTTGTTCGGCGTCGCCGACGCCGCGCGCTCCATCGCTACAATCCAATCAAACGGCGCTATCGTCGCAATCATAACGAATTCTTCGCGTCGCGGCAAGTCGTTTTTCCTCTAAGCGGCCTCTCGCCCCTGTTAATTTTTATCGCGTTTCTTATTCTATTTTAACCATTCTTCTTATTCTTCGCCTTTTCTCGTTTCAATCGTCGCGTTTATTTTTTCTCGCTTTTTTTTCGCTTTTTACTCAAAGCGCGCAATCCAACGCGCTTACGTTCCAGTTAAATCGATTGCAACGATTATGCCGAGAGCTTTAGCGGGTTGCTGCGCTTTACTCGAAAAACTTGAGGAAAATTTCCCAAAATTGTCAAAATTCTCATTTTGTTTTCGCGTATTCGGAGTATAATGACTAAGTCGCCGACGCGCGCCGGTCGTTTTAAACGTCGTCGTTTTCGCGACCGTTAAAATTGTCCTTGTCGGCGAAACCGCTCCGTCGCGTTTTGCCGCTTGTCGACCGTCGCGACTTTCGCCGTCGTTATTTTTATTTTAGAATCGTCGTTCCGTCGAGCCGACGCCGTCGACGCGTCTTCCTCGTTCCGCCGTTCCCATTGCCAGAAAGAGTTTTTATGCAATCCTCCGCTCAATCTTTGCAAACTTCGAAGCGTTCTTGCGCCGAACTCGTCGCCCTTTTAGCGCAATTTGTCGAACTGCTCCCGAGCGACGCGCAGGCGTCCTACCAAGACGCGGTCGAAGGTTTGTCGCAATATTACGAAAAAGCGGAACAACGTCGCGACCGCGACGCCCAAACGCTTCGTTTTATTCAATTCGCGCTTGAAAACTTGCGCGTCGAAGCTCGGTACCTTCTTTTCGATCTCGAAGCGACGCGCCGCGAAAACGAACGTCTTCGTCGCCTGTTGGATTCGCTTTTGAACGGCGAACAATGAAGATTTAAAAATCTTAAAAAAATATCGAAAAGGGCGTTGACAAATCGTCAAGCCGCGGTATACTGATTTTGTCGTTTCAAGGGGAAAGCCTTTTACCCTTCTCCGCGTCAACGAAGTTTGTTAAGAAACGACGAATCCCGGGGGATTAGCTCAGTTGGGAGAGCGTTTGGCTGGCAGCCAAAAGGTCATCGGTTCGAACCCGTTATCCTCCATTCGCCTATTATTGGCGGCGCGAAAGATTCGGTTTTTATCGTCTTTTTCGTTTTGATTTAGCGTTTTGCGCTAAACGTTAACATTTGTCGCGACGTCGACGTTCCCGGGGGATTAGCTCAGTTGGGAGAGCGTTTGGCTGGCAGCCAAAAGGTCATCGGTTCGAACCCGTTATCCTCCATTTAGCTCCAATTTTCGGAGCTTTTTTTGTTTCTTGTTTTGCCGCCGTCGCGTCGCGTTATCTTCCGCGTTTTATCCGGTTTTATCTTTTTTGAAAATTCCAAGACCTCTCGCCGCGCGTCGAAACGTCGAAACGGAGAAACGTCGAAACGGAGAAACGTCGAAACGGAGAAACGTCGAAACGGAGAAACGTCGAAACGGAGAAACGTCGAAACGTCGAAACGGAGAAACGTCGAAACGGAGAAACGTCGAAACGGAGAAACGTCGAAACGGAGAAACGTCGAAACGGAGAAACGGAGAAACGGAGAAACGTCGAAACGGAGAAACGTCGAAACGGAGAAACGGAGAAACGGAGAAACGGAGAAACGGAGAAACGGAGAAACGGAGAAACGGAGAAACGGAGAAACGTCGAAACGTCGAAACGGAGAAACGGAGAAACGGAGAAACAATATTCTCCGCGTTTCCCACTACCCCTATTTAACGTCAAACGCCCAAACAACGCGTAAAAAAAACGGAATCCGACGCGACGCCGAACCCCGATTCTTTTCGTCGATACTTTACGCCGTCAAAAACGCAGTTGACGCCGCGCTTCAAACGACGCCACCGCGACGCTAACCGACAAATTCAGGCTCCGAATTTGCGGACGAATCGGAATGCGCAAGCCGCGCTCCGGTTTCGCCTCCCAAAAAAAGTCGGGCAAACCGCGCGACTCCGGCCCAAAAACGAAGACGTCGCCGCGCCGATACTCGACCGCGTCGTAATCGCGAACCGCTTTTTTGGTAAAATAGTAAAAGTCGGCTTCCGAAACGTCGACGTTCTTCGTCTCCGCCATCCGCCGCAGCAACGCGTTCCAATCGTCGACCGCCTCCCAATCGAGTTCCGGCCAATAATCGAGCCCGGCGCGCTTCAGTTTGCGGTCGTCGATCTGAAACCCCAACGGTCGCACGAGCCAAAGTTTCGCGCCGACGCCGACGCAAGTGCGCCCGACCGCGCCGACGTTCGCCGCGATCTCCGGCTGATACAACACGATATGAATCGGCGCGCCCTCGCTTTGCGCCGCGTTTTTCTTCGCCGTTTCTTCCATTTTACGCGTCTCCCGCGCTCCGCGCTTTTTACCTCGTTTCCTAATCTTCGTCGTTTTATCGCGTTAAACGCCGAAACGCGACCCGTCCAAGACGCGCCGCGTTTCAAGCGTTTAGCGCGAACGCGCTCGACTTCACGGCGCGCTCTCTTCGCTCGACGGTTCGCTTAACGCTTCCGCCGTTCGTCGCCGACTCAACCGCGACGACGTTTGCGCCCGGAAAAGATCGGACGATCCTCGTCTTCCGCCTTGGCAAGACGCTGCTGTTCTTGCGCCTTTTCGACAATCTCGTCCCACCAAGCGCGGAACTTGCTCTTCGGCGCCTCGGTCGGTTTCGCCGAAATCCGGCGGCCCTTGGCGTCGCGGCGAACGGCGTACTTCTCGTAAGTTCGGCCCGTCGCGGCGTAAGCCTTACGACGTTCGCGCTTCGACTCGACGCCCGCGACCGCCGCCGTTCCGGTCGCCGCCTCGACGACCGGCGCGTTTTCCGGATTCAATTCCAAGTCGGCTTTCGGCAACATTTTGCGTTCCAGCAAGCCCCAGAGGCTCGAGACGATAAAGTAAACGCAAAGCCCGCTCGGCACCTTGAAAAACATGAAGCCCATAAAGATCATCATGAAGTTCATCATCCGGCGCATCATGCGTTGCTGTTGCGCTTGCTCGTCGTCGCCGATCACCGGCGGCATCAAAATTTTCTGTTGAATCAGGAAGAGCGCGATCGTTATCACCGGCAAAACGTTCAGGTACGGGCCCAAGCAGAACATCGCTCCGAACCCTTGCCCCGGCATGTTAAAACCGTCCCAACCGATCGAATTCCAAAAACCGCTCCAGTCGAACGCCATGTCCGGCGCCGCGAGGTTCGAACACCAACGGACGCCGCGCGAGAAAAGGGGCGCGCCGTACAGGTTCACGTCGAGCGAAAGCGCTTTGTACAACCCGATAAAGATCGGCATTTGGATAAAAATCGGAAGGCAGCCGCTCAACGGATTCACGCCGTGTCGCTTGAAGAGGGCCTGCTGCGCCATCATCATTTCTTGCGGCTTGTCCTTATATTTTTCGCGCATCGCCGTCAGTTCCGGCTGCAACTTTTGCATCTTCAACGAACTGGAAACCTGCTTGCGGCTCAACGGGAAGAGACACAAACGCACCAAAATCGTCAACATCACGATCGCGATCCCGTAATTGAAAACGAGATAGTCGTGGAAGAAGTGCAAAATCCAAAGGAGCGGAATCGACACAAACCAAAACCACCCGTAAACAAGCGTTTCGCTCAAGTCGTAAGCCGCCAACACGTCCGGTCGTTTCGGCCCGGCGAAAACGTCGAACTTATGCGAAATCGCGTCCCCGGCTTGCCCGCTCGGCGCCAACTTCAACTCCGCGCTGCGCAAACGGAACGAAACGTCGGCGAAATTCG
>JAZQAP010000337.1:0-4352 GCA_045545275.1 Thermoguttaceae bacterium
TTACGCTTGGGACGTCGCGACGAAAGAGGTCGCCCCGGTCTTCGCCAAGCTCGACGACTGGACGCGCGCCCTCGCCTTCTCGCCGACCGCGCCGGACGAAATCGCGACGCTGACGCAAGCCGGCCAACTTCAAATTTGGAACGCGAAAACGCAAAAACTCCTCCGTCAAGCGCGCGAAAAAGTCCTCGGCGCCCGCGACTTCGCCTATTCGCCGAACGGCAAAGTGATCGCCGTTTGCGGTTTCCGTTCCGAAATTTACGTCTTCAACGCCGACAAACTCGATCTCTTGACGGTTTGGCGCGCGCCCGGCGAAAGCTCGACCTCGATTCGTTTCTCGCCGGACGGTTCCCTTCTCGCCGTCGGCGGGCGCAACGGCGTCGTTCGCGTTTGGACGACGAAAGACGGCAAGGTCGCGCGCGAATTTAAGTCGACCGGCGCCCGCCGCGTTCGCGCCGTCGCCTTCAGCCCGGACGGTTCGCAAGTCGCCGCCGCCGGAGAAGGTTCCCTCGTCGAAATTTGGAACGTCGCCGACGGTTCGAAGGTCGCGGAACTCCCGCTCGGCGAAGGGCGCGTCTTCTCGCTGACCTTCTGCGGTTCCGGCAAAATCGCGACCGGGGACAGCGTCGACGCCGTTCGCGTTTGGGACGTCGCCGCGAAAAAGGAAATCGCGCGCGGCGTCGGACACGTCGGCACCGTCGCCGTCCTGCAATTCGACGCGACCGATTCGACCCTTTTAAGCGGCGGATTCGACACGACCGTCGTCAAATGGAAAATTCCGTAAAGTTTTACTATTTTCCGCTATCGAAGCGCCCCGTCGCGGTCGATAAAAGGAATTAAGGGCAAATCCGTTAACGTCGTCCTTATTTCCCTTTTCTTCCGCGACCGGAGCGTTCGTCGCGTTCCGCAAAGTTTGCGTCGTCGACGCGACCGGTTCCGCCGTCGGTAAAAAAGGAGAAAATCGGGCGTTTTCCGTCGTTCCGCTTGTCGTCGCGGTCGATAAAACCCCTGAAGGCGCGTCGTTTCGTTTGTTTCCGGCGTCGGGTTGGGAACGCGAAAAACGCCCTTATATATTAATATTGAATAAACGCGAAAAATTTTTCCGCATTCAGCGCACGAAAGGCCGAAAGATGTCGTTCTTCACGCAAAAACGCGCGATCGAAAACGCCTCGTCCCGAAAAGACCGTCGAACTCGCAAACGTTCGCAACACGCCGACGTTCGCCGCGACGCGAACCGCCGCCTTTGCCGCTTTGAAGAGTTGGAAAAACGCGAACTCCTCGCCGCCGACCCGATTTCGGTCGGGGTCGTTTACGCCGAACAGGGCGTCGAGGCGCTCGGCGACAAGTTTTACGTCGCTTGGGTCGGCGGAGAAGCCGGATCGACGACGCTCGACTCGTTGACGATCAACCTCGACAAAAACGGCAACGGCGCGCTCGACGACGGCGAAACCTTCTTCGACGTGTCGCCCGACGGCGCCGGCGTTTACAGTTCCGTTCCGTTCACGGTCGTCGAAGCGACCGAGGGCGTCGGCTACTCTTACGAAGTCGAAGACGGCGGCATGACGCTGACAATTTCGTTCACGAATTTCAAAGCGGGCGACAAATTCGTCTTTACGTTGGACGTCGACGAGTATCAAACGACCGTCGACGGCGAAAAACAGAACGACAACTCGATCGTCGAAGGGGGCGAGTTCGGCGGCTCCGTCGTCAAGGGAATCGCCGGGTCGACCGTTTCGGCGACCTTTAGCTCCGAACATTATCAAACGGAAACTTGGGTCGGTTCCTTCGTCGACGATTACGACGGCGAGTACGAGCGCGCCGCCGCGTTGAGCGGTTCTTACTCCGCGGAAGACCTCCCGTTCGACCTCGACGACAATAACGAAGGGATTTGGCACGCCGGCGTTTACGCGCAAATCGACCTGACGCCGAAACCGGTCGTTATCAGCGGTTACGTGTACGGCGACCGCGACGTCGACTGCAATTACGACGTCGGTCAAGACGACCCGCTCGCGAACGTCGAACTGACCCTCGTCGCGAAAGACGGTCGAACCTGGACGACGACGACCGACGTTAACGGTTATTACGAATTTAACGCCGAAGATATTCTCCCCGGCGAATACGAAATCGTTTCGCAATGCGACGTCAAATCGCCGGAAGGCCTCTCCTACTTCGACTTCTGCGCCAAGGGCGGCGAATTCGGCGAAAAGGTCGACCCGCTTCGCATCAAAGTCGACGGCATGCAAGGCGGCGACGTCGCGCCGGACAACAATTTCGCGAAGGCGCTGATCGGGACGATCTCCGGGAACGTTTTCGAAGACCGGAACGACGCGGACGGCAAAAACGACGGCGAAACTTGGGACGGCGTCGCGTATCCGGCGAAGGTCGAGCTTTGGCGCGTCGACGTCGACGCCGACGGGAACGTCGTCAAGACGCTGATGGAAACGCAAACGGTCGACGCGGCGGGCGGCTACCAATTCGTCCTCGACGGCTCTTACGGTCAAAACGGCGAACTCCGCAAGCTCGTCGAAAAGACTTACGAACTGCGCGAAATTTTCGATTCCGCCGATTATACGGACGGCAAGGATTACGTCGGGACGCTCGGCGGCGTCGTTTCGAACGACGTCTTCGGCGATATTTACGTCGGGTACGGCGAACACGGCTATAATTACGACTTCGGCGAGCTGAAACTCGGCTCGATCGCCGGGAACGTCTTTGAAGACCGAAACGACAACGGCGTTTTCGACGCGGGCGAAGCCGGTATTTCCGGAACGACCGTCGAACTTTACCAATGGGACGGCGCGAATTACGTCAAAATCGCCGAAACGACGACCGACGAAAACGGCGCGTACCGCTTCGACGACCTCGATATCGAAAAGGAATACGCCGTTAAGGAGTTGCAACCGGGCGATTACTCGGACGGCAAAGACGCGGTCGGCTCTCTCGGCGGCGACCTCGCGAACGATTACGTTTCGAAAATCGAAATCGGTTGGGATCAACACGGCGAACGTTACGACTTCGGCGAACTCAAACTCGGTTCGATCGCCGGGAACGTCTTCGAAGACCGGAACGACGACGGCGTTTTCGACGCGAACGAAGCCGGAATCGCGAACGTTACCGTCGAGCTTTACCAATGGGACGGCGCGGATTACGTCAAAGTCGCCGAAACGCAAACGGCGGCGGACGGCTCCTACGTCTTTGAAAACCTCGACATTAATCGTCAATACGCGGTTAAAGAAAAGCAGCCGGAAGCCTATTCGGACGGCAAAGACGCGGTCGGTTCGCTCGGCGGAAACCTCGCCGCGAACGATTATACCGATTCTATCGACGTTCAATGGGACGAACACGGCGAAAATTACGACTTCGGCGAACTGAAACTCGGCTCGGTCAGCGGTTACGTTTACCACGATAAAAACGACGACGGCGTCCGCGACGAAGGCGAACCGGGCGTCCCGGGCGTTCTCGTCGAGCTTTACCGCCTCGACGGCGAAGAATACGTCAAAATCGCCGAAACGACGACCGACGAAAACGGTTTTTACAAGTTCGACTCGCTCGATATTGAGCGAACCTACGCGGTCAAGGAAATCCAACCGGACGCTTGGGACGACGGCAAAGACGCGGCCGGCTCCCTCGGCGGCGTCGCGACGAACGACAAAATCGACAATATCGACGTTTATTGGGACGCGCAAGGCGTCGAATACAACTTCGGCGAACTCCTTCCGCCCGGCTCGCTCAGCGGGTACGTTTACGAAGACGACAATAACGACGGTTTGCGCGGCGAAAACGAAGCGCCGATTAAGGACGTCGTCCTTAGCCTTTACGTCGTCGAAGCGGACGGAACGGCGACGCTTGTCGCGACGCAAAAGACCGACGAAAACGGTTATTACGAGTTTAACAACTTGGCGCCGGAACGAACGTACATTGTTCGCGAAACGCAGCCGGACGCTTATTTCGACGGCAAAGAAACGGTCGGAACGATCTTCGGCGCGACGGTCGGCGCCTCCTCGACGAACGACGAAATCGCCGAAATCGAACTTCCGCGTCGCGGCGTCGGCGTCGAATACAACTTCGGCGAACTCCGTCCGGCGTCGATTTCCGGAAACGTTTACGAAGACGACAATGACAACGGCGTTAAGGACGCGGGCGAAGCCGGAATCAAGGGCGCGACGTTAACCCTTTGGATTCTCGACAAAGAGACCGGCGAATACGTCGCGACCGGACGAACCGTCCAAACGAACGCCGACGGCGCCTATCTCTTCGACGGTCTCGAACCGAACCGAATTTACCGCGTCGTCGAAACGCAACCGGCCGGTTACAACGACGGCAAAGACGCGGTCGGCTCCCTTGGCGGCGAAATG
>JAZQAP010000338.1:0-5542 GCA_045545275.1 Thermoguttaceae bacterium
TATTTTGGCGCTTCCGGCTTACGTCGCTCGCCGCCGAATGATGAAGATGGAGCCGCCGACGATTTACCTTCCGGCGGAAAAGGTCGCGGAGGTTCGCCAACTTCTCGGCGTCTTTTGCCGCTTGGATCAGGGCGCGCTCCCTTGCGAGTTGATCGGCGTCAAACCGGGCGACGAGATCGATTTATCGCGCGAACTTATCGTCAGCGTTCACAAGACTTACCACTCGACGCCGTCGGTCGGGTACGTCGTTTGGGAGCGTCGCAAAAAGCTGAAGCCGGAGTTTTTGGAGTTGAGCGGCGACGAAATCCGCGACTTGAACCTCTCCGGCGTCGAAATTTCTTACGAGTTGCGTTTCCCGCGCGTCGCGTTTTTGGGGGACAGCTCCGCTCGCGGGCTCGACGAGAACCCGGCGATGTACGAAGCCGACGTTTTAATCGCCGAGATGACCCGTATTTCGTCGCGCCGCAACGACGGGCTCAAAAAGGGCGGCCATATGCGCGTCGAGGATTACGTCGACCGACGCGAAAAGTTCAAGAACCAAAAGATTATCGCGTCGCACTTTAGCGTTCGGTATCCGCAACGCGAGATCGAAGCGGAGGTTCGCAAAAAAATCCCGGACATGCTCGACGGTCGCCTCGTTCTCGTCTGACCCGCCTTTCGTCGCGCCGCGACGACGGGCTCAAAAAAGCCGGGCATACGCGGGTCGAGGATTGCGTCGACCGACGCGAAAAGTTCAAGAACCCAAAGATTATCGCGCGGCGCTTTAGCGTTCGGCGTCCGCAACGCGAAATCGAAGCGGAGGTTCGCAAAAAGATTCCGGATATGCTCGACGGTCGCCTCGTTCTCGTTTGACCCGCCTTTATTTCCGGCCTTTTTCTTTAACGTCGACGGTCGTTTCCAACGCCTTGCGATTCGTCGTCTTCCCGCGTTCCGCCGTTTCCGCCGTCGGAACGCGGTTCTTTTTTGCCGATTCGCCGGTTCCCTTTCTTCCGATTCTCCGGTTTCGCCGCCTCGACGCGCAAAAAAATCCGCGAACGGCGACGTTTTTTCCGCTTTTTCCTTGACGAAAACGCGCGCTTGCGTTAGAATGAGGGGAAGCGGCGGCGTTTGCTTTGCCGCGCCTTTTCACCGAATCTTTTTTCACGTTAATCGCCAAAAGTCGACGCCCCCGTTAACGTTGACGCGGCGTCGTTACCCTTTATCCTCCCCGTTAAGTCCTAAAGGAAAAACGACATGACGATTACCGTTTCGAAGTCGCGTCGCGGCTTCACCCTTGTCGAGCTGTTGGTCGTAATCGCGATCATCGGCATTTTGATCGGTTTGCTCCTCCCCGCCGTCCAAGCGGCGCGCGAAGCGGCCCGTCGTATGCAATGCACCAACAACATGAAGCAACTGGGGCTCGCGCTCCACAACTTCGTCGACGCGCACAACCGCCTTCCGAACCAATACTGCGACGAAATGTGGATGAGCTACGTTCCGGCCGGAACCGCCGATATTTACAACAACACCGCGTCGATCTGCAGTCGTCCGCAACGCTACACGGCGCAAGCGTTGTTGCTTCCCTACGTCGAGCAAAACGCGCTTTACTCCGAAATCACCGGCCTGCTCGATAAAGCGAAGTCGACCGGCGACGCGAACTATATGCCGAGCCCGACCGACGGTTCCACCATCCCGACCGGCATGTCGCGCAACCCGCTGACCGCGAAGATCGACCCGCTCCTCTGCCCGTCCGACGGTTTGGCCGCCGGCTCCAAAGGCGAAACCGGCCATATGGGTCGCACGAGCTACCTCTGCAACGTCGGCGACGCGGCGTACCAAAACACCTCCGGACGCGGCAACACGCACCGTCGCGGCGTCTTCGTCAACTTCGCTAAAGCCGGCAAGACGACCCTCGCGTCGATCACCGACGGCACTAGCAACACCATGGCGTTCTCCGAAACGACCGTTTCCGATCAAGCGGGCGGCGTTAAGTCGAGCAATATTGTCGCTTACGTTACGAGCTTGAAAACCAAAGCCCCGGCGGCCTGCTTGGCGACGCGCGGCGAAGGCGGCATGACGAACGTCGATAAAACGTACCCGATCAAGGGACGTCGTTGGTGCGACGCGCGCAGCGCCTGCTCGAACTTCACCGCTTGCCTTCCGCCGAACGCGCCGAGCTGCTGCGGCTCCGGCGGCGGGTCGAAAGACGACTTCACGATTTCCACCCCGTCGAGCAACCACAGCGGCGGCGTCAACGTCGTCATGTGCGACGGTTCCGTCCGCTTCGTTAGCGAAACGATCGACTGCGGCGATATCAACAACATTATGGGCGGTCAAACGAGCGACTACATCTGGACCGGCAAGTCCGGACGCGGCGTCTGGGGCGCGATGGCGACCCCGGGCAAAGGCGAAACCGAATCCCTCTAATCCGCTTCGCGATAGTTAGCGATCTCGAACTCGAACGCTTTTCCGAGTTCAAATCGAACCTTGCCGCGTCGGAGCCGTTTTCGCGACGGCTCCGACGAAGTTCGACATTGCTAACTCTAATAATAATTTCTCTTCGAAACGCTTTTAATCCAAAACGAAGCGTCCGCGTCTCTTGACAGTATTTCATTTTCCGGTATAATTGTAATCAAACGACTTTATCTTATCCTAGTTTTCGCGCCGAGCTTGTCGTTATTACGGCGCGTCGCCAACGTCTTGAAACGTGTTCCCGTTGCTCGTTTTTCGATCGTTCGCTTGTCGTTTTTACCCTTTTTTTGCGAACGAAGTTCGTTACGTTTTGTCGATCTTGTCGCTTTTACCGACGTCGACGAAGGGGGCGGACTACTTTTAATCACTACAACACGTCATAAAGGAACACGACATGACAATCCCGTTCTTGAAGTCGCGCCGCGGTTTCACCCTCGTCGAACTGCTGGTCGTTATCGCGATCATCGGTATTCTTATCGGTTTGCTTCTTCCCGCCGTCCAAGCGGCGCGCGAAGCGGCTCGACGTATGCAATGCACGAACAATATGAAGCAACTCGGTTTGGCCCTCCACAACTTCGCCGACGCGCACGGTCGGATTCCGAACCAATACAACGACAAAATTTGGATGAGCTTCGTCCCGGCCGGAACCGCCGACATTTACACCAACGACGCGTCGATCTGCAGCCGTCCGCAACGTTACACGACGCAAATGCTCTTGCTTCCCTACGTCGAACAAACCGCGCTTTACTCCGAAATCACCGGTCTCTGCGAAAAAGCGAAGTCGACCGGCGACGCGAACTATATGCCGAGCCCGACCGACGGAAGCACGATCCCGACCGGTATGTCGCGCAACCCGTTGACCGCGAAAATCGACCCGCTCCTCTGCCCGTCCGACGGTTTGGCCGCCGGTTCGAAAGGCGAAGAAGGCCATATGGGCCGCACGAGCTACCTCTGCAACGTCGGCGACGCGGCGTACCAAAACACGTCCGGGCGCGGCAACCAATACCGTCGCGGCGTCTTCGTCAACGGCGCCCCGGATAAAGGCGGCCAAACGACCCTCGCGATCATCACCGACGGCACCAGCAACACGATGGCGTTCTCCGAAACGACCGTCTCCGACCAAAACGGCGGCGTGATGTCGAAGAATATCGTCGCTTACGTTACCAGCTTGAAGTCGAAAGCCCCGGCGGCTTGCCTCGCGACCCGCGGCGAAGGCGGCATGACGAACGTCGCCGACGTTTACCCGATCAAGGGCCGTCGTTTCTGCGACGCGCGCAGCGCCTGCTCGAACTTCACCGCGGCGCTTCCGCCGAACGCCCCGAGCTGCTGCGGCTCCGGCGGCGGGTCGAAAGACGACTTCACGATTTCCACTCCGTCGAGCAACCACAGCGGCGGCGTCAACGTCGTCATGTGCGACGGTTCCGTCCGCTTCGTTAGCGAAACGATCGATTGCGGCAACATCACCGAGATTATGGGCGGCTCCGCCAACACGGACGGTTGCGACTACACCTGGGCCGGCAAGTCTTGGCACGGCGTCTGGGGCGCGATGGCGACCCCCGGCAAGGGCGAAACCGAATCGCTCTAATCGCCGTTCGTTAACTTGCGACGTTTAACGGCGTTTTTTCGACCGCCGTCGGCGTTTCGGGTTATCCGCTCGAACGTCGGCGGCGGTTTTGCGTTTCGTTCCGAAAAAACGGACAAATTTCGCGCTTTCCGCCGCGTTTTCGCGTCAAGTCGAAGGACGCCGCGTTGACAGAATCGCCGCTCGTTTTATAATTGTGTTAACGACTTGTTCTTTGCCGTCTTTTCGGTTGGGCTTTAGTAAATCGATCGTCCGTTTCGGTCGACGCTTTCTAAACGCGCTACCGTTCGACGCGAAGCGGAGTCCCGTTGACCGTTTCCTTTTCAATCGACTTGTCGTTGGACGCGTTCTTTTGTTTGACGCGTCGAAATTTTTCATTTTATTGTTCCCAACGCATTAAAGGAAACAGAAATGACGTTCGCTTCCTCGAAGTCGCGCCGCGGCTTCACCCTCGTCGAATTGTTGGTCGTCATCGCGATCATCGGCATTCTCATCGGGTTGCTCCTCCCCGCCGTCCAAGCGGCGCGCGAAGCGGCCCGACGTATGCAATGCACGAACAACATGAAACAGCTCGGCCTCGCGATCCAAAACTTCCACGACGCGCACAATCGCATTCCGAACCAATTCCGCGACAAGTTTTGGGAAGACGGCTTTTATCACGAAGCGACCTTGAGCCGCCTCCAACGCTACTCCGCGCAAGCGTTGCTCCTCCCGTACATCGAACAAACCGCGCTTTTCGACACGATGACCGCCGCTCTCAAAAAAGCGCAGTCGACCGGCAACAGCGCGTACTCCTTCAGCCCGACCGACGGGAGCAATATTCCGACCGATATGACCAAAAACCCGGCGACCGCCGCCATCGACGCGTTCCTCTGCCCGTCGGAAGGTCGCGCCGTCGGCTCGAAGGGCCAAGACAACCACATCGGTCGCTGCAGCTACGCCACGAACAACGGCGACGCGATTATGTCGAACGACTCGACCGGCAACTCGAACCGTCGCGGCGTCTTCATGAGCGGTTACTTCTGCCCGAACACGACGTTCGCGACGATCACCGACGGTCTTAGCAACACGATGGCGTTCAGCGAAATCAACGTTACCGAAGTCGATAACGACCGCAGCGTCAAATCGGCGGTCGCGTACCTGACCGGCGCGAAGTCGAAACCGTCGTCGGCGTGCTTGGCGTTCCGCGGCGAAAACGGCCAAATCACCGAAGGCACGACCGTTTACACGATCAAAGGTCGTCGTTGGATCGACGCGCGCAGCGCCTGCACGCAATTCCAAGCGGCGCTTCCGCCGAACTCCCCGAGCTGCTGCGGTTCCGGCGGCGGCGAATCGTCCGACTACGGTTGCATTTCGGCTTCGTCGAACCACAGCGGCGGCGTCAACGTCGTGATGTGCGACGGTTCCGACCGCTTCGCCAGCGAAACGAACGACTGCGGCGATATCAACAACATTATGGGCGGTCAAACGAGCGACTACATCTGGACCGGCAAGTCCGGACGCGGCGTC
>JAZQAP010000339.1:0-10946 GCA_045545275.1 Thermoguttaceae bacterium
TCCCGCAAATCGCGCCGCGCAACGCTTCCTGCGCGGTTAACTTCGGCGATTTAGCCAACTTGCGAAAAACGGTCAACGTCGCCAACCCCAAAAGGAAACGTCCGGTCAAAATAAAATAAACGGGCGTTTCGCGGTTCGTCAAATTTTTGACGACGAGAAACCCAAATCCCCAAACGACGGTCGTTAGGAAGAACAAAAATAAATAGCGATATTTCGGCGAGGTCATCTAAATCGATATAAAAGTAAAAAATAAAACGACGACGCGACGTCGTTCGCCGACGCCGCGCCGTCTTCTCAAACAACCGCTAAAACGTTGCCGCGACTAATGTTGCAACTCGGCGGTAATCTCGTAAAACCCGGAGCCGAGTTCGAACTCGACGCGTCCGTCGGTCGTCGTTTTTTCAAGCGACGCGGCGTCAAACGGCGCAAAAATCCGCTCGTATTTAACGCCGCGAATCTCGCCCGGTTCCGGCGGCACGATCTTAAGTCGCGTCGAACGGATACTTAGCGATTCCGGTTTCGACCTCGGAACGGAAACGAGCGCCGTCGTATTCGGCGGAACCGCGACGTTCCAAACGAACGTTCCGTTCTCGTCGATTTTCCAATCGCTGATAATCAGCCCGCGCGGCGACTCGTGTTTCGCCTTGACGTAAGTCAAGTCGCCGACGACGTTTGGACGCATAACAATCCGTTTGAAACCGAGCGAATTTTCGTCCGCTTTGATCCCCGCCAAGTACTCGTAGAACCAGACGCCGAGGTCGCCGACGAGCATGACGTGGTTGCCGCTGTTCATCGCCGGGTCGGCGGTGTCGCCGTTCCAAAGTTCCCAAATCGTGGTGGCGCCCTTCTCGATCATATAGCCCCAACTCGGGTAATCGCGGTTAGTTGCGAACGCGAACGGAATATCGATTCGCCCCATATCGCTCAAAACGCGGTTGCTCCATTGCCCGCCGATCAGTCCCGTGCCGACGTGCATATTCGTAACGTTTTCAATGTTTTGCGTCAACGTCGCGAAGACTTTTTCGCGGTCGCCCTCGGGAACGATTCCGAAATAGAGCGGCAAGACGCAGGCCGTTTGCGTCGCGTTGTCGTAGACGCCCTTCTCCGCGTTGTAAAACTTATCGTTAAACGCTTTCGTCATCTCGGCGGCGCGAGCGCGGTAGAAGTCGGCGTCTTCCTTTTTCCCGAGTTTCTCGGCGAAATCGGCGACGATTTTCATATCGTAAATGAGATAAGCCGTCGCGACGAGGCTCGGATTCGTGCGGCGCGCCGGGTCTTCGGAGTGAATCAGCTCCTTTCGCTCCGGCGGAACGCACCAGTCGCCGTAATTGTCCTTCGACGTCGTTCCGTCTTCGTCGACGAGCGACAACATATAATCGAGCCATTTTTTGCGCGAATCGTAATGTTTCGCGATCGCTCGCGAATCGCCGGTCATCACCGCAAGCGTTTGCGGAATAATGACTTGCGCGCTCGGCCAAGTAACGTTCGGGCTGTAGAACCGCCAATACGCCGGGCAAACGTCGGCGACGTTGCCGTTTTCCATTTGCGAATCTTCGACGTCTTGCATCCACTTGTTATACATCGTGTTAGCGTCGAAAATGTACATTTCGCCCTTCGACTCGGCGGCGCGGTCGCCCTGCCAGCCCATCCGCTCGTCGCGTTGCGGGCAGTCGGTCGGCATATGCAGGTAGTTGCCTCGCGTCCCCCAAACGATGTTCGAATAGATTTGGTTGATCGTTTCGTTCGACGTCTCGAAGGCGCCGACGACCGGCAAGTCGGTGTTTAACGCGTTGGCGGTCAACGTGTTAAGGTCGGGCGTTCCCGGATAGCCGGTCAGCTCGGCGTAACGGAAACCGTGATGCGTAAAGCGCGGTTCGTAAACCTCTTGCGTCGAATCGCCGCGCAAAACGTAAATATCGCGCTGCTTCGCCGTGCGGAGGTTCGCGACGTAAAGGTTCCCGGCTTTCGGGCCCTCGGGTATGAGCGTTTCGGCGAAGCGCATCTTAACTTCCGTTCCGGCTTGACCTTGGACGTGCAAGCAAGGAACGCCGACCAAGTTTTGCCCGAAGTCGAAAATCCATTTGCCCGGCTCGATCTCCTTGACGGATTTAGGTTTAACTTCGACCGTCTTGCGCATCGCCGGAATCGACTGCGCGACGAGTTTCCCCTTCGGCGCGTCGAAAATTTCGACTTGACGCTCTGTCGCAATCGCGACCGACGTTCCGAAACGAGTTTCGATGAAACGCGACGTCCCGTCGACGTGTTTCGCGGCGTCGGAATTCGGGTCGACGACCGTCGCTCGGCGAGCGTCGTAAACCTCGCCGTCGTAATCGTTATTTTCGAGAATCGGCCCCGCGTCGGTCCCCTTCCAACTTTCGTCGCTAACGAAAATATCGGTCGTTCCGTCGGCGTATTCGACTTGCATTTGGAAGAGCAAACGCGGCAAACCGTAGTGAACGCACTTGTCGATGCGCGGCGCGTAAAACCGCCCGTTGCCAAGCGTTACGCCGACTTCGATTTCGTCGGCGCCGACCGCTTTCGTCGCTTTAAAGACGTCGGTCGCGTCGTAAGTAACGTAAGGAACGCGTTTATCGTAATCTGTGAACATCGGCCCGCAGATTTGGTCGCCAAGTTTCAGGCCGTTCAGGTAGCATTCCGAATAGCCGAGCCCCGACATAAAGACGACCGCGCGCTCGACTTCGACGTCTTGACGCACTTCGTAAACCTTGGAAAGATAACGCGCCGGAACCGGAAGTTCCGCCGGAGCGGTTTCGACCGTCTTCCAAGGATCGGCGTCGCAAGCGGCCAAAACAAAGGAATTACCCCACTTCGAATCGTCGAATTCGGGCGCGACGTAACTTTCGTCGAACCCTTCGATCGATTTCCAGCTCTCGTCGGTAATGTAATCCGTTTGTTTGCCGGACTTATCGCGGAGATAAAACGCGCCGAGGAGACCGCCCGGGTTCGGCGAGCCGCCGACGTTGTTAACCTTAATAACGATAACGTTTTTTCCGTCGCGCAGCAACGACTTCATGTCGCGAGTCGCGGCGAAACGGTACTCGTCGGAACCTCCTAACTCTTCGCCGTTCAAGTAGATATAGCTGCTGTTGTCGGCGGAAAAGTTCGCGACCGCGGCGGCGATTTCGGCTTTGTCGGCGACGTCGAAGGAAAAGCGGTAGGTCGAAAACCCGCTCGGCAGCGAGAACGTGTCTTGGAACGCGATCCAATTCGACTTTTTAATGTCCGCCGGTTCGATTTCCGGCGCGGTCGAGCTAAGCCCGATCCACTTGCCTTTCCAAGCGTTAGGATTCGCTTCGGTCGCAAAAAGGCCGGTTGAAAAACAACCGAAAATTTGCGATTTGCGCGAACCGTCCTTGTTCCAAACGACCAATTCGACCGAATATTCCGTCGCCGGTTCGAGCGACTTGCCGTCGTACTCGACGAAAAGTTGCTCGTCCGACTCGACGCGTCCGGAATCCCAAACCAACTCGCGATCGCCAAACTCTTTAACGACTTTAAGTTGGTACGCCGACTGGCTTTCGTTCAAGTCTTGCGAAAATAATTTCCAACTGAAACGCGGCCGCGGAACGTCGATCCCCTCCGGCGCGGTCAAGCCTTCGACCTTAAAATCGGAAACGCTAAGACCAACCGACGAAACCGGATAAGTCGGCAATTGCATTCCCTCAGCCGCAACGCTAAACGACGTCGCGGCGGCAAAACCGAGCGTCGTCGCAAGCGTCAAAAGCGCCGTCGAACGCCAAAAACGACGACGTAAATTTCGTTCTTTCGACATATAAAACTCCTTAAAAAACAAAGCGCGCCAACTCTTTTTAAAACGCCGGTTACGCCGCGACGCTTCTTCGTCGACGCGCTGTAAAACCACTTCTTATTTCGCCGAATTTTCACCGCCGTCGAACAAATGTCGCGACCAAAATTCGAACGTTTTTTTCCGCAAGTGAAGCGACGTCCCGCGACCTTCGTAAATTCCGTGCGAACGGAACGGGTACGCGAACGCGTCAAACTCTTTGCCGGCGGCGATTAACGCGTCGATCAACCGCTCCGACGTTTGGTAGTGGCAGTTGTCGTCGCCGCTCCCGTGAATCAGGAGCAGTTTTCCCTTCAATCCGGACGCGAAACCGATCGGCGATCCGAGTTCGTAACTCTCCGGCGTTTCGGTAATTAGGCCCGAATAACGCTCTTGGTAAATCGTGTCGTAATTGCGGTAATCCGGCACCGGCGCGATCGAAACGCCGCAAGTATAAAGCTCCGGATAGTTGAAAAGCAGGTTTAACGTCGACGTGCCGCCGCCGCTCCAACCCCAAACGCCGACTCGACTTAAATCGAGTTTCGAGGCGCCGGGCCAAGTCGCGGCAAATTCTCGCAACGACGCGGCTTGGTCGCTCCGCCCGACCGCGCCGAATTTTTGATAAACGCACTTGCGCCATTCGCGGCCCTTCGGCGCCGGAGTCCCGCGATTGTCGAAACTTACGACGACGCAACCGCGTTGCGCGAGCGCTTGGTGATACATATACGTCGAGCCGCCCCAAGAGTCGACGACGGTTTGTCCCGCCGGTTCGCCGTACACGTAAACCAATACCGGATAACGTTTAGCGTCATCCCGATTCCAATCGGGCGGCAGGATAACCCAACCGTCGATTTGAACTTTCGCGTCGGCTTCGGCTCCGTCTTGCGATTTCTTGTCATACGGAAATTCGACGTCGATTTTGCCGTCGATTTCGAGCGAAACGAACTCGGACGCGCCAAGATTTTCCTTCGCCAAACGTTCGCGCAACGCGGCGTTATCTTCCAACGTTTTAACGACTTGCGCTTTGCCGCTTTCCAACTTTACCAAGTCGATTCGCGACGGGACGCCAAACGCCGAACGGCGCAAGATCGCCCAACGCGAGTCGGCGGAAACGTTCCAAGTTTCGAAACCGAACTCGTTCGCCGTCGCGACGTTAGCGTTTTCGGACGCCGCGTCGCTTTCGACTAACGCAACGCGCTCCGTCGAACCGTCGAAGGTCGAACGGTAAAGGAAACGACGCGTCGCATTTTCCGGCGACGCGTAAAAGTAAACTCCGGTTTCGCAACCGTTTGCGTCGTAATCGAACGCGACGAAATCGATCGCGTCCGAACCGGCGGGCGTAATCGGGTTCAGCGACGCGGCGTCGTTAAAGTTCCCCAAGTAGAAACGGCGGAAACCGTCCCGCTCCGACGCGACCAAAAATCGCTCGCCGTCGCTCAACGGTTTCACGTCGTAAACCGTTTGCCAAGCGCCGTCTGGATCGGCGTCGCTAAAAAGAAGCGTCGGTTCGGCGGTCTCCGCGTCGACGGCGTAAAAGTCGCATCGGCGTTGCGAACGCGGCGTTTTTTGCACGATCGGGCCTGGACGTCCCTTAAACCATTCCATTCGCGGGAGATAGAACTCGTTCTCGTCCTTAAAATCGACAAATTTTAGCGGAATTTCCGACGTTTCGTCGCCAAGTTCCGGAAGCGTCGCGATTCCGATTTGCGCGGTCGCGTTCTCGCAACCGACGCGCGGATATTTGAACGAAACCATCGTCGGGTAAGACGCAAGTCGTTCTCTCAAAATCTTTTGCGCGTTTTTCTTTTCCGCGTCGTTCGACGCGGCGTCAACGTCGGTTTGCGCCGGTTTCGCGGCGTCGTCGTCGAGCGTTCGGAAGTCGCCGTCGACTTGCACGACGCGGGCCGCGCCGGAGACGCCGGAAAGTCCGACGCCGTCGAGCATTACGAACGCCGGTTCGCGCGACGAGTCGAGCCGCCAAAACGCGATTTTCTTGCCGTCCGGCGACCATCGAAAGCCGTCGCGGCAGTCGAATTCCTCTTCGTAAACCCAGTCGAACGTTCCGTTAATAATATCGGCGCTCCCGTCGAAGGTAACGCGGCGAATCTTCCCGGTCAAAATTTCTTCGACGTAAATATCGTTTTTACAAACGTATCCGACGCGCGTTCCGTCCGGCGAAATCTTCGCGAATTGGAGCGTCGACGGCGCCGCGATATCCCCGCCGAGCTTGCGCAGGACGTCGTTTTTGCGGTCGAGAATCCAATAATCGCCGCGCGTGTTGCGTCGCCAAACGCGCTTCGAGTTCGTATAAATCAGGACGAGATTCGCGTCGTCCGAAAGCGCGTAATCCTCGACGTTCAAGGGTTTCGCGCCTTCGATCGGTTTGTTCGACTCGGCGTCGCGCGGAATCAATTCCGACGCTTTCACGATCGGCGTCGACGTCCCGTCGCTCGGCGACACGAGAACGACGTCGCGTCCGCCGCAAGGTTCGCTCGACGCGACGCGGCGCACAAACGCGGCGCCGGTCGGGGCCCATTTCGCGTCGACGCCGCGTTCGCCGAACTCGCCGGACGCGAAAATTCGCTCCATCGTCAGAAGCGGTCGAGCGACGGCGGCGCCCCCGTTTTCGTTCTTCGCAACTTCTTCCGCGACGACGTTTTGCGTTATCGCCGTTCGAGTAAAATCGCACGCGAAAACGCTCGCGCTCAACGCCGCCGCGACGACGAAGCGTCTTCCGACGACGCCTTGTAAACGCCGTCTTTTCTTTTCTCGCAACGCGCTCATTGTTCTCCTTTTTTCTTCAAATAAGGTCGGAAAAATTGAAAAATCTTAAATTTGTTATTCGTTTTTTTTAGCGTTGGCGCCGCGTCGTTTTCGGCGTTTCGGCTTAACGCTAAAACGTTTCAATATCGCGAAATACGTAAACGCCGCCGTTTTCTCCGGCTAAACGGCGGAACGTCTTTTTTCTCGGCTGCGAACCGCGTCCGAATTCGACGACGCATATTTGTTTCACATTATAACGTCGACGCGCCGTTTGAATCGCTTCAAGCGCCGCTTCGCTAAGTTCTTCGTCCGCGTCGGTTAGAAAGAAAACGACGTCCGGCTTCAGTCGCAGCGCGTTTTCGAGCGCAAGTTCCGGACGCGTTCCGCCGTCGGCGACGACCGAACGCAAATATCGGACGATTCGCGCTTTATTTTCAAAATTGACGTCGATTAGCGAATCGGCGTTTTCGAAAATTTCGACGTCGTGATTGAAAATCGCGACTTGAAACTTCGTCGCGCCCTTTTTCGGGTCGAGCGATTCGACGCTCGCGACCGCCTCGTCCAGCGCGCGACGCATCGGGGCGCCGCCGTTCCAGCTCATACTTTCGCTACGGTCGATCACGTACAGGAAGCGGCGTCCGGAGCCGCTCGTTCCGGCGAACCCGACGCGTTGTCCTTCGCCGCGTCCGGCGCCGACGGTTCCGGCGGGAGTCGCGCTTCCGTTCGACGCGGCGCCGTTCCAGTCTAAAGCGGGCGTTTCGGCGTTTTGCGCTCCGACGCCAACGCGCGAATCGGCGGGAAGCAACGCCTCCGACACGGCCGTTAATTCTTCCGTTTGGGTTGTTTCGGTCGTTTGCGGAGCGTCGGTCGCGGTCGCTTCGGGCGCGACTTCGGCGTTTTCCTCGCCGCCGACGTCCTCGACGGAATCGGTAAAGACGATTCCGACCTCGTCCGTCCGCCGCTCGCCGCCGAACCCGCCGTCTTGCGTTTCCCGACTAATCGCTATAATCAGCAAAATCAGCCCCAACGCGTGCAACGTCAAGGAACCGCACCACGAACCGCACCACGAAAGAACCGCGTCGCGGCGACGCTTCGCTTGCGTTCGTTTTGCTTCGACGGCTTTATTTTCGCGCATTTTTTTCCTCGTTCCGGTTGAAAATCGCGTTTTTTCGGAGCCGCGCCGATTGTCGCGCCCCGTTTTTTCGGTTATAATAACGATCGAATGAAAAGTCGACCGAAGGAGCGCCCGCGTCGCCGCGAAAAGCTCCCCGTCATTAATTATATATGAAATTCGGAGAATTACCAGAATGCGCATCGCAAAATATCCGCATCCGATTCTTTCCTATCGCAGCAAGCCGCTCCGCAAGATCGACCAAGGCCTCCGCGACATTGTCGCCGAGATGTTCGAGCTGATGTACGAGTTCAAAGGCGTCGGGCTCGCGGCGAACCAAGTCGAACTGCCTTACCAACTCGTCGTCCTCAATCAGTCGGGCGACCCGGATATTAAGGAAGAGGAATACGTCCTTATCAACCCGACGATTCGCAAGCGCAAGGGCCGCCAATACGGCGACGAAGGCTGCCTCAGCTTCCCCGGGCTCTACGTTCCGGTCGAACGCGCCCACGAGGTCGGGTTCCAAGCGATCGACTTGCAGGGCCAGCTGCAAACCTATCGCTGGAAAGGGTTTCAAGCGCGCATCGTTCAACACGAAACCGACCACCTGAACGGACGTTGCTTCGTCGATCAAGCGTCGCCGTCGGCGCAACTCGAAGCTCGGGCCGCGCTCGACGAAATGCGGGCGTTTTACGAACGAGAATACGAACGCGGTTTCGAACCGACGCCGGAAGAGTTCGCCGCGTCCGTCGCTCGTTGGGAAGCGGAGCGGACTTGATTCTCGCCCCGACAGGGCGTCGTTCCGCGCTCGTTTTCAAACGATTATCCGTTTCAAGACGTTTTATCGTTAAACGTCTCGCTTGCGGAGGGAGCGACGTCGGCGTTTTTTCGCGTCGACGCCCGCTCCGCCCCGACATTTATCCCCTATTTCACCTATTTTCGGCTCTTTTCCGCTTTTAGGAGCGTTCCTATGCCGGCCCGAAACGTCTATATCGCGCTCGCCTTTATTTTTATCTCGCTTTTCATCGCGTCGAAAACGTCGGTGAAGGAACAGGTTTTTCGCGGCGCCGTCTCGCATCTCGCCAACGCCGCGCTCAACGAAGTCGACGCGGATCGGCTTTTCGAAGGCGCGCTCGCGGGCGCCGCCGACGCCGTCGGCGACTCGCCGTACACGCGTTACATTCCGCCGCGACAAAAAACCGATTATATGCGCGAAATTCAAGGTCAGTTCGCGGGCGTCGGGCTTAGCAATTTCGTTAAAGACGAAAAAACCGGCGAATTTTACTTCGTTCCGTTGCGCGACGCTCCGGCGGCGAAAGCGGGTTTGCAATTCGGCGACCGAATCGTCGAAGTCGACGGAAAAAGCGTTAAAGAGTTTTCGCTCTTCGACTTAACGAGCGTTCTTCGCGGCGACGAAAAAACGGTCGTTCGGCTCAAAATTCGCCCGCGCGCCTCGACGCCCGCCTTCGCCGACGCCGCGACGACGCCGGAAAACGCCGAAACGCCCGATTCCGCCGACGCGGAAAACGCCGACGACGTTCTCCGCGACGTCGAACTAACCCGCGCCGTCGTTCAACAGGACGTCGTCTCCGGCGACCGCCTCGACGAAAACGGCGACTGGATTTACACGCTAAAAGATTACCCGGAAATCGGTTACGTCGCTCTCGAACAGTTCGCCGACGCGACGACGCCGCAAACGTTGTCCGCGCTCGACTCGCTCGACAAAGCGGGCGTTTCGTCCGTTATTTTGGACTTTCGCGGCAACCCGGGCGGCTTTCTCCCGGACGCGGTCGCGATTTGCGACGAATTCGTCGCGGCGGGCGCGCCGATCGTCGAAGTTCGCGACCGTTCCGGCGCCGTTCAACAAATTTACCGCGCGACCGACCGCCCGAAAAAATCGTTCCGCGTCGTCGTTCTCGTCGACGACGAGAGCGCGAGCGCGTCGGAAATCGTCTCGGCGGCGCTCCAAGACGCCGGGCTCGCGGCGGTCGGCGGCGCCCGATCTTACGGTAAAGGAACGATTCAAAGCCTTTTCGAACTTCCGTTTAATCTCGGAATGTTGCGCGTTACGACCGCTCAATTTTATCGTCCGTCCGGGAAGCCGATTCGCCGAAGGGACGGCGACGAAACTTGGGGCGTTACCCCGGACGCCGCGCTCGCGGTCGAGTTGACGCCGACGCAACGCTTTTACCGCCGTTGGCTCCGCGCCGTTCGGATTTCCGGGTCGGAAGCCGACGTCGCCGACCCCCGAATTTTCGCGTTCGCGACCGCCGAAACCGACGCGCTTCTCCGCCGCGCCGCGCAAACGTCCGACGCGTTCGCTCGGTTGGAGGCGTTGGCGGAACTCGGCGTCGATCCGGAAACGGCGCTGGAAGCGTTAAAACCGGAAGCGACGAAAGAAACGAAAAATTCCGACGCTCCGTCGAATCCCCTAAACTCGAAAAACGCCTCCGCGACGGAAGCGACGTTCGCTCCGTCCGGACGCGCCCCTTACTTCGATCCGCAGCTCGACCGCGCCGTCGACTACCTGCTCGGAAAGCTCGCCGCCGTCGCTCCGCAAGACGCCGAAAGAACAACGGAACCGCAAGAAGCAAAAAAAACGGAAAAAACGGAGACCGACGCGACGCCCGACGCCGCCAAGTAAAGGCCGTTTCCCCAATCCCGCAAAAGCGCGAACGCCGATTTTCCCCTTTATATTAATATCGGCAAAACGCTTTTATATTAATATCGGCAAAACGCTTTTCGCCCCCTATAGAATATAGAATAACGACAAAATTTCGATTCGTCCGTTCGCCTCCGTTTTCGGCGCGGCGAACGGGTTTTCCCTCCCGTTTTTCATCACGAAAGGAATTTTATGCGACGTTTATCGTTCCCCGCGCTTTCGTCGGCGCTCCTTTGCGTCGCGACGGCGTTCTCGCTCTTGGTCGGAACCGGCGCCGCGTCGACTTTCGCCGCCGACCTCGTTTTAGCGGAAAACGGCCGCTCCGATTACGCGATCGTTCTTCCGGACGCCCCGACGCCCGTCCAGCAAACCGCCGCGAACGAACTGCGCTCCTACTTCGCGCAGGCGACCGGCGTCGAACTCCCGATTCTCGCCGAAAAAGACGCCGCCGGCAAAACCGACGCGAAGTTTATCGTCGTCGGCCCCGGCCCGCTTTCGCAAAAACTCCTCGGTTCCGCCGTCGACGAGTCGAAACTCGACTACGACGGTATCGTCATGAAGCGCGTCGGCGACTCGATCGTCTTGACCGGGCACGCCCAACGCGG
>JAZQAP010000340.1:0-4778 GCA_045545275.1 Thermoguttaceae bacterium
GGGCGGTTGGGGGGGGGGGGGGGGGGTGGGGGGGGGGGGGGGGGTGGGGGGGGGGGGGGGGGTTGGGCGGCGTTACTTCTCGTCGTCCTTTTCGCCGCCGGAGGTCAGGAGTCGGAACGCGTCGCGCAACGGTTTCGGACGCTCGGTCGGAACGGCGTCGGTCGGCGTCGGCTCTTGTTCCGGGAAAACGTTCCACCAAGCCTTTTTGACGCCGGAGAAACGCTCTTGGCGAATAACCGGCGAACTAAGCGCCCCTTCGACGCGGATTTGCGCCAACTGGTCGCCGACGCCGCCGAGAAAATCGGAGACGAGCGGAATCTGGTCGGACGCGCTTCCGAGGCGGGCGTTGAGCGTTAAGTCGATCAGTTTTTCCTTGTCGCGAACGGTCAGCCAACCGTCGCCGAAGAGGGTGAGCGCGTTCCCTTCGAGGAGAACGCGTTTGAGTTGGAGGCGTTCGCCGATGACCTCGAAGTCGACGAACGCCGAGTCGAACGCGGTCTGATCCGGTTCCCGAACGCTAAGGATTTGAAGGATTTTGACGATTTGCGGCGACTCGTAAAGCTCCGCTTCTTGGAGACTGAAACCGCCTTCGCCTTTAAGCGTCGCGACGTTGAGCCCTTCGCCCCGCAACGTCGCGTAAGCGGCGACGCGACCTTGAATCGGTTTCGAACCGGGCGCGAATTCTCGGGTAACGTCGGCGAGCCGGGCGTTTTTGACGTTAAAAACGACCTTGTACGTCGGGACTTGGCGGCGGTAAAAAACGCCGTCAGTCGTCGCTTGACCGTCGCAAACGCGCGCCAAAATCGGGCGGCGTTCGTCGGCGGCGGAGACGGTCGCGACCGGTCGCGAACCGGGGAACGACGCGGCGTCGCCGGAGCCGAGCGTCGCGGCGTTCGACCCGGCGTTCGAGAGGAGCCCGGGGGGCGCGTTCGGAAAGGCGATTTGCGGTCGCGGCGCCGAGGTTTGCGTCGAAGCGTCCGGCGCGAAACCGGGCGGGGCGTCGTCGGCGGCGGAAAGGGCGGACGCGGCGGAAGCGTTCGGCGCCTGACCGCGATAAAGGGCCGGGCGAGCGGCGACTCCGACGGCGCGGTAAAGCGGGTCGGCGTCGATTCGTTCCCGCAAAAACGGATGCAGGTAAAGGGGCGAACGGCGAACCGGCGGCGCGTCGCGTCCCCAAAAAACGTCGGTTCCGTCGAAGTAGAAGGGGCCGGTCGTTCGCGAAACGAGGAGGTCGCCCCAACAAAACGAGTCCAAGTCGAACTCGCCGCCGACCGCGACCGAGCCGCCTTCGACCGCGAAACCGCGCGTCTTGACTCGACCGCAAACGTTGTTCAGCGGAACGGCGTTTGGGCGGAAGGAATTTTGTTGCGCGACGAACCGCAAATCCCAAGCGACTTGAAGAGGCGAGTTAAGCGGCGCGGCGCGTTCGAGGCGGACGGCTCCGTCGACGTTGAAAAATCCGTTCGGTTGGAAATAGTCGACGAACGCGACCGCCGTCGGGGGCGCCGCGCTCAAGAGGTCGCGGTCGAGCTGCAACCGCTCGACGCGGAGCGCCGAAACGTCGAACGTCCAACCGGCGTTCGGCGCGAACCGTCCGAGCAGATTCGCCGAATAAGTCGTTCGACCGGCGCGGGCGCGGAAGCCGTCGACGCGAAATTCGCCCGCTCGATAAAAAGCGCGTCCCCGCAAGTCGCCGAGTTCGTAAGGGAGCGACGCCGGTTTCATCGACGCGGCGCCCGCGACCGGTTCCGCGTCGAACTCGACGTCGAGTTTGCGTTCGTCGGAGCGGTACGCGACGCGGATTTGGCCGTTCGCTTTTCCGGAAAGGCCCAATTTTTCGAACGATTCGCGACCGTCGTAACGAACGAGCGCGTTCGACAGCTCTTCGCCGAGCGGGAAATCTTCGACGTCGGTCGTCAGCTCGAAGCGCCAAGCGTCCGGGGGAAGCGGCGCGCCCGGCGGCGTCGGGATCGAATCGACGAGCGTCGGAGAAACCGGAGGGACGAAGTCGGCGAAATCGGCGCCGCGCGGAGCGTTTTCGGCGGAAGTTGGGACGTTTGCGGAAGCGGGGCGAATCGGGGCGCTTGAGTAAACGGAACGTCGAGCGGGATTTGGCGAAATTGCGCCGTTTGCGTTGTTTGCGTTGTTCGCGCCGTTCGCGTTGTTCGCGCCGGCGAGCGCGGCTCCGGAAACGAACGAACCGGACGCGCGGAGGCGGGCGGCGCCGCTTTTGCCGGAAAGATTGGAAAAGACCCAAGCGCCTTTCTCCATTTGAATTAAACCGCCGACCGACGAGATCGGGAGCGGAAACAGGTCGTATTGGATCGCCGCGTCGCGAACGCCGATCGTCGTTTTGACTTGCAAGCGCTCGGCGCGGTTCGGGTCGTAATCGATTTTAACGTTCGCGTCGATCGCTCCGGACGGACGCAATCGAGCGAGTTCGGCGCGACTCGACGCCGGAAGCGCCGACAAAAGGCGCGCGTCGATCGGGTATCCGAGCCCTTCGATCTCGACCGAACCGCTCGGCCTTCCCAACGCGTCGTCGAAACGACCGTCGATTTTTAAACTCCGCTCGTTAAATTCGGAACGAAGCGCGATCGTCAGCGCTCCGGCGGCGTCGAGCGCGACCCGACCCGAAAGCTGTTCGAGACGGTAAGGGAACGCAAGGCAAACGAGATCGAGCCCGGCGCCGGAAACAACGAGATTCGTCGGCTTCCAATCGCCGTTCGTTCGCGCCGATTTTTCGACCGTCAAATCGACGTTCGTCGTCGCGGAAAATTGATAATCGTTGAGAAAATCGACGAGTTTGCGCAACTTTTCCGATTCGACGTTCGCTTGCGCGCCGTTTTCGATCGCGAGCCGTTTCAAGTGCGCGTCGTCGAGCGGATAATCGTTCAAGCGGAGGCGAAGCGCGCCTTCGTTCGGAGCCGAAACGGGGCCGGTTTGCCGATAAGACGCGGCCAACGTCGTCGCTCCGCTCCGCGCCGAAAGCCGTTCGATTTCAAGCGAATTTTGCGTCGCCGAGTAACGAATTTCAACGTCGGAGAGGGGGAATTTAAGGAGCGGAGACGCGACGGCGCCGCCGGAAAGTTCGCCGTCGACGCGGAAACGAACGCCGTCGGAGGCGGTAGGATCGCCGCCGACCTCAAAGTCGAACGTCGTTTGGCCGCGCGCGTTGCGCAAGAAGCCGAGCTTGCCCCGTCGTTCCGCGTCGAGACGTTGAAGAATCGCCGCGACGTCGAGACGGCGAGCGGCCCCGCGGAACGCCCAACGCTCTCCGACGACGGCTCCGCGAACGTTTAGTTCTTGAACGTAAGGGTTGGACGCGCCGATGGTTAGCGTCCAAACGGTTTCGGCGTCGTTCGCGCCGTTCGCGCCGTCGGCGCCGACGGCGGGCGGCGCGGCTGCGAAGAAGCGTTCGTCGTCGAGAATTTTTTCCGGAGAGAGCGTCGACGCGCCGAGAAACGCGCTTCGCGGCGTCGGAGTCAAACGAAGGCGCAACCCGGCGAGCGTCGTCGTTTCGTTCGGACGCTCCGGGTCGTCGAAAAAGATCGCGCCGTCGAGCGCTTCGACGGGACAAGGCCTTTGACTCGGCGCCGGTTTGAGACGGCGCAAGTCGTCGAGAAAAACGGCGGAGTCGACGGCGGAGCGCATTTGCGGGCGAGCGATCGCGATACGGCGCGGCGCGAGATTGCCGGATTTAACGGCGTTCCAGTCGAGCGGCAGTTCGACGTAAATTTCCTCCGCTTCGAGGAGCGGCGGCGCGTCGGGCGGAGCGTCCGGGCGGCGCCAAACGACCGAAAGAATCCGAACGCCGCGCGTCGAATCGAGCCGAACCGACTCGAACGAAACGTTCAAATCGGGAAATTTGCGTTGTAATTCCGTTTGGACGACGCGGCGGATTTCCGAGTCGGCGCGGCGATACGCGATCCCGGCGACGACCGCCGTCGCAAGAAACGCGAGAAAAACGCACCAGCGGAAAACGATTTTGACGGTTTTAAACATTGCGTCGACGCAAGCGGAAAAAAGGGAAACGTTGGTTTCGCTTAAAAAGCAAAGGGGGAAAAAAGGAACGAATAGGGGAAACGGCGGGAAGAGGAGGGATAGGCGGTTACGGCGAAACGGGGAAACGGCGCGCTCGACGGCGACCGAGTCGACGCAAAACGCCGAGCGCAAGGAGACAAAGGAAAGCGATCAACGGGAATCCTTTCGGATAACGGGGGTTAACGATAAACAATCGGCGCGTCGGCGTCAAGACGGGTTTTCGGCGGCGCGTCGACCGATTTTTTCGCTCGACTTTTTGTTCTTGCCCTTATTAATATATAAAGGGAAAGTCGGGAGAAAGCGCGGACGAGCGAGCGTCGGCGCCCGAGTCGCGTCGACGGTTCGGGACGAAACAAAGGAGCCGTCGTCTAATAATCGTCGAATTATCGGCGACGATTATTAATAACGTCGGCGCGAAATCGGCGGCGCGATCGTTTCTTTTTTCCCGATACGTTCGTCGGAGCGCGTCGGTCGGCGCTATTTTCGAAAAAGGACGTTTTTTCGGCGAATTTTTGCGAAAAAATCGCGTCTTTTTTTCTTAAGGGAGGGCGGCCCCGTTTTTTTTCGCGAAAATCTCGGGTATAATGTCGACGAAAGGCGTCGGCGTTCGTTGCGCGTCGACGTCCGTTTTATCGACTTTTCTTGTTTTAGCGGTTTCGCAAGGCGTCGCCGACGCTTCGCGAGCGGATTTTTAAAAAAACGAGCGAACGGCGGGAAACTTTGGGAACAAACGC
>JAZQAP010000341.1:0-4253 GCA_045545275.1 Thermoguttaceae bacterium
ACGTTTTCTTCGACTCCTTCGGCGGTCGGCGTAACGAACCGCGCGACGAGCCGCCGCTTCAACTTGCAATGCCAAAAGGCGGAATTAGCGAAACGATCCGCGGTTGCGCTGGCGTAGTTCGACATCGCGTCGTTATAAACCTCGGAGGCCGAACTTGTAAACGAGGACGGCGCTTAGGCGCGCGTCAATTTCCGTTGCGTTTGAAACGTCGAAGGACGCCAAAGTAGGACGCGACGCCGACGGCGGACGCCGGATAATAGACGAGGGGGAAAACTCCTTCCGGCGGAACGGGGCCGTCGGCGAATCCGTATAACTCGACTTTGAGACAGAATACCGCGACGTAAAATAAAACGCAAAGGAGCGCGGCGCCGATGCGAGAGCGAACGACCGCCGAGGCGCAAAAAACGACGAACCAATGGTATGCGCCCAAAAAACATGCGCCGGTCGCTTGCGCAAGGTTTATCGTGGCTCCCGCGACTTCCGACCAAATTAGGTTGCGCAGCCAGCCCGCAGGCTCCGGCAAAAGGAGTTCAAAGCAAACCGCCGGAAGGAAAGCGGCGACGTATAACGCCGTATACGACAAGACTTGCGACGCGTAGTAAACGCTGGGCAATACCGGCAGTCGCGTCGTTAAAACCGAGCGTTCGCGGCGCAATCCGGCGAACGCGCCCGTTCCGAAAAGAGCGATAAACAGTAACCAAACGAGAAACGGCGCGGTCTTAGCCGGGTTCGTTAAGTTAATGAATAATAATAGGTTAAGAATCGTTATGTCGAGCGCCGTCGCGCCGCGAAAACGTCCGAAAAGACTCGCGCTCCTAATCGTTTCGAGGCAAAGCGCGGCAAACGGGCGTAAATGACAAGGAGTAGCGTTAACGAAGCGATCGCCAACGGGGGCCGAGGGGGCGCCGGGCTCCGTCGACGCGTTTGGGGCGACCGACGCGCTTGCGGAAACGTCGACTTGCATTTGAGAGCTATGCTTTGTAAAGAATGATGCAAAACGAAAACAACGACTGTTTAAAGCGCCGTCGAATATTGTTTTAGCTCCGTCGCGTCGGAAAAGGCGAATAATACCGACAAGCGGAAAAAGAAGCGCGCTAAAACGTAACGCCGCGTAAAAAAACGACGCGACCGACGCGACGCCGCCGACCGTAACGCATTGAAACATATGGTCTTGGCGCAACGCGTCGTAGAGAGCCGAATTGCGCGGCGCCTCTTCGACGGAAAGCGCGACGCAACCGACGAGTCCCCAAACGGCGAAGGTCGAGAGGAGCGACGCCGCGACGATAAGCGCTTCGCGTCGAATACGCGTCGCCCAAAACGCGCCCCAAACGAATATCTCAAGCGGACTTAGAACGAACGCTCTTAGGTTGGCGATCTCGCGCGGATCGAATTGAGCGCAGAAGGCGTTTAGCGCGCTAAACGCCTCGAAACCGTAAAGCAGGTCGAAAATTAAACCGATCAAAACGAACGCGACGGCGACGAGAACCGTTAAGGAAAAAGCAGCGCTAAACTTCGCTATTATAACGGTTTGTAGTGAGACCGGAAAGCGTTGCAAACAAGCGATTTCCTTTGTTTGGCGTTCGCGGGCGAACGTTCCGGCGGGCAAAAGCGCCGCGACGATGAAGACGGAGAGAACGGCGAGGCGCCCCCAAAGTCCCGCAAAATGGGTAATTAACGCGTCGGCGAGCGCAAAGACGCCGACGCGTTGGCTTGCGCGCAACGCGCCGGGCCAGTTGGTGAAAAGGAGCGAAGCGGCGAGGAGAACGCCGACGACGGCGAGGGGGTAATGATACGAGTCGTGCAACTCTTTGAAAAACAAGGTTTTAAACTGTTTGACGACGCGGTTCATTTCGGCGTTCCTTTCATTTGGTAAAATATCGGCGTTCGGCGCTCGTCTCTTGCGACAACGCGAGTTAAATCGACAGATTGAACGCCGTCGTCGCGCCGTTGCGGCGGCATTGGCGGTAAATCCCGTAAATGGGGACGCTTAAGGCGGCGAGTCGTAGTAGTCCGAACCCAACGAGCGCGATTTCGATCGACGAACCGTAAGCGCAAATCCAGTAGAGGCCGTATATTACAGGAGTTCGGGCGGACATTTGGGAACCTGGCGCGACTTGCCCCAAAACGGCGGCGACCAGAACGACGACGTTAGTTGTTGACGCATATTAAACCTCGGAAGAAAAATCGAACGATTAAGGACAACGAACGCGGCGAAAGCGTTCCGGTCGATTGGGACGCCTTCGGGAATTAAACGACACGTTTCGGCGAATACGTTGGAAACGTTTTTACTTAAAGGGTTGCGTCATCGCCGCGACGAAGATTTCCTCGAGGCTCGGCGTCGAGGTTTCAAGGGCAAGGAGGCGGTCGCCTAACTTGGCGCGGATTTCCGATTCGAAATCGGGCGCCGGATTGCGACCGACGACGCGAACTTGTTCGCCCCAAATATCCGTTTTTAAAACGGTTGTGAAAACGCCGTTAAAGAGGCGGGTTCGTTCTTCCGGGGAAATGTCGCGAACGGTCGCGGTAACGGCGCGGGTTTGTTCTTTTAGTTCGAGAAGCGGTTCGTCGAGCAAAAGACGCTCGTCGCGCAACATCGCGACTCGGTCGGCGACGCGCTCGACTTCCGCCATTTGATGACTTGCGATCAACGCCGTTCCGCCGGACGCGGCAAAGTCGGCGAGCGTTTCCAAAATGCGGCGTCGCGCCAACGCGTCGAGCCCGGAGGTCGGCTCGTCGAGAATCAGCAAATCGGGTTGACACGCCAACGCGACCGAAAAAGAAACCAGCGCCTTGAGTCCTTTCGAAAGTCTTTTGATTTTTGTGTTTAGATCGATTCCGTATTCGGCGATTAAACGGAAATATTCGCCCCAATAATCGTTTTCGTAAAACGCGGCGGCAAAACGCCCCATCTCCGCGACGGTTAAACGCTCGTAAAGCGCCGGAACTTCCGGGACGTAACCGACGCGACGGCGGATAGTTAGCGCGTCTCGTCGAGCGTCGAGTCCGAAAACGGTCGCGCTTCCGTGCGTCGCCGCGATTTCGCCGAGAAGAATTTTGATCGCCGTCGTTTTGCCGGCGCCGTTTTCGCCCAAAAGCGCGAAAACCGAGCCGCGTTCGATCGAAAAGGAAACGCCTTCGAGAACGCGTTTGGCGCCGTAAGTCTTGGATATTCGGTTAAATACGACGATGTTTTCGGCGGAGGAAACCGGCGCCGAGGAAAGGGGAAACGCGTTGAAATCGTTCATCGTTTGACCTCGTCGGTTAATAAATCGGGAAGATTGAAGGGGAACAACGCGAGCGGCGTTTTGTCTTTCGCCGTTTAAGCGGAAACGGAAAAGCGTTCCGGCGAGTTGGCGAACCGGTCGACCAACACGCCTCGGCGAAAAAAAATAAGCGCGGCGTTACGCGAAGCGTTTTTTCAGCGTTTTTTCGAGCTTCGTTAAAACCGTTTTGCGGATTTCCTCCGGCGTTAGACGGCTTTGAATCGCTTCGTCGAGCAAACGCTCGAACTCGCTTTCAAAAAAAGAAAGCCGGTCGTCGCGGCAACGCTTTTTCGCGTCGGCCGCGACCGCTAAACCGCGTCCGCGCAACGAATAAACAACGCCCTCGTTTTGTAGGTCGCGGTACGCTCGCACAACCGTTTGCGGGTTGATCGCGAGAGCGCGCGCCGCCTCGCGAACGGACGGAATCAGTTCGTCGGGCGCAAGCGCTCCGTTGGCGATTAAAAATTTCACCTGGCGATAAATTTGTTCGTAAATCGGCGACGGCGCGTTAACGTCAATTTGGAAAAACATCTTGCGATCTCTTTTTTGAAACTACGTGTTCCGGTCGACTGGTACGCCTAGTATAGTCGAAATAAAAAGCGGCGTCAAGAGGCGCGCGACGTTTTTTAGAAAATATTTCGAATTTTTGTCGTTGGAAGAACGAAGAAATCGCGCGGTTCGGTTTGGCGGCGAGCGGCGCAAACGATAAAAAACGCGGTCTCGACGTTGAATCGAAACCGCGCAAAGCGTTTGACGTTAATATTTTAACGTCGTTAGTAAACAAAGAGCATTTCGCGATATTTCGGCAACGGCCATTTGTCGTCGTCGACGACGAGTTCGAGCGCGTCGACCGTCGAGCGGAGCGCTTTCGTCGCCTCGATGTAACGCTCGCAGTTTTCGACGTCGACGGCGGCGTTGAAAGCGGCGAGCGCGGCGATTCGCTCTTGAAGTTCGTCGAGGAGCGCGCCGAGCGTTTCGGTCGAGCGTTGC
>JAZQAP010000342.1:0-2602 GCA_045545275.1 Thermoguttaceae bacterium
CGCGTTGCGCCAATTCCTCGCCGCCGCGAACAAAATCGCCGCGCAACGCAAAAACCTGCAAACCGCGAAAGGTCGCCTGCGCTCCATTCAAGACGAGAACGTAACGTCCGACGCCGGGACGCTTTACGACGAGTATTGGGGCTACGTCGACGAAGACGAGTTTGACGAAGAGTAACCGTCGCCGCGTAAAAAGTGTAAGGACGTCGCGCCGCCGCCAAAATCGAGTTCTCGACGTCGTTGCGCCGATGTGATCGTTAAGTAGCGTCGTTTTAAAGATTTAAAGGAAAAGAAAATGCGGAATTACCTACCTCCCCCCTACCCGGACGGCGAAGTCTTCGAAATTTGCCTTCTTGACCCGACGGTATGTTTGTTTGACTACTCCGCGCAAGAATACCAGACTTACCAGCTTAACTTCCCCAACAAGACGCTCGAGGAGTGCGCCTACACTCTTGCGGCGCTTAAACTCAACCAAGCTTGGGTCGACTATTATAACGGCGGGGCGATCGGCGAGCTTCCGCGCCGCGGCTACATTTACGGGCAAGTCCTTTTGAATTACAAACTTAGCGTTTCGGAAACGCCGGTGCAGTTTCTACGTTTTTTCGAAGGTGTTTTTCCCGAACCGCTTGCGGTCGAAGAGGTTATGCGCCTGCCCGACCAGTTTCAGGCTCTCGCTATCCCCCATATGTTGATCGAGCGCGGCGTCGATAACGATTGGAACGGCTTCGCGCCTTGTCCCCAAATCGTGCGCCCGCTTGGCGTTTGCGAGGTTCCCGAGAAATACAGAACGCCGCCGACGGTCAAAAGTTGCGAATATTACAGGCCTTGGAACCAAAAGATTTGGGCGGTAGGAACCGATCTCGAGACGCCGGAGGGGCCGACGCGCCGCACTCTCGGCCCGATTCTTCCCAACGAATACCGCGATTTGCCGGAAGGCAACCTCTTAACAAGCTTTGTGCAACTCGTTAAACGAAGCGTTTTCGGTTGGACGAACTCGACAAACGCGGATCCTTTGCCGGAGGAAGTCGTTCCGCACGAAGAGCCAAATTGGGCGGATTGGGATCGTATCAGCGATTGGCGCCGATTCTTTGTAAGGCGTTACGAAATGGATTTGCGAGATCGCGCCGAGTGGGAAAAAGCGAGAAAACGTTATCGCAACTCGATTAAAAAACCGCTGTTGCAACTTTTGAACGAGTTCGACCGAATCGCGCAAACTTACGAGGAAATCGGCGACACGGACGTTCGCGAGCAAATCCGCGTCGCGCTAAACGACGGTTACGTAACGCCTAAGGACGGTTTCGAACTCCCCGAGACGTTCGGAATGTTCGAGCCGGAAGGCAACGCGCAAGTCGGCGCCGCGTTGCGCCAATTCCTCGCCGCCGCGAACAAAATCGCCGCGCAACGCAAAAACCTGCAAACCGCGAAAGGCCGCCTGCGCTCCATTCAAGACGAGAACGTAACGTCCGACGCCGGGACGCTTTACGACGAGTACTGGGGCTACGTCGACGAAGACGAGTTCGACGAGGAGTAACCGCGCATTGCTCCCGTGAATCGATTTTAAGCGACGCGTTGTAAAAGGCAACGACGCCAAGTCGCTCCAACCGCAAGCGTTGGGGAGTAAGTCGCCCAAACGACCGCGCTAATAGCGAAGATTTTAAAACGATAAACGACAACGGGTTAAGGAGTAGGAAATGGACGCCGAAAAGTCTTTTTCGCTGGAAAATCTCGACGAGTTTCAATTGGAAATCGTCCGGCGCCCGATTGAAGAGATTGCCGCGTTTTATCGAGAACACGTCAAGCGCGTTTCCTGCGTCGAACTTCCGCCCGAAGCGCTTGCGGAGGCGTTCGAGGAATTGTATCCCGCCGACCCCGGACAAAAAACGCCGCCGATAAGATACGGTTTCTCGCCGGTTAGCGCGCCCGACGTTTCAGTCTCTTTCACGCCGCGCAGTAACGGACTAGTGTTGCGAGCCGGCGGGGCGAGAACCGGCAAAACGTCGGTTTTTAGCTTGCGTTACGCGAAGTCGGACGGTTATATTTGCGAATTACGCGAAGATGAAGAATCGTGGCGCGACTACAAAATCTTGCGTTTGGTGCGCGTTATGTACGACGGGCGCAACGTCTTTTGGCAAGAGGGCGAGCCGTATCCGTTCGAGCGCGTCGAGCAATACTCCGACCGTAAAATCAAACAACGCTTTACTTTAAACGACGCGCTCGACTATTTGACGCAACTTGGTTTTCCCGTCCGCGACACGAATTTTCTGAAACCGGCGGGACGGCTGTATCGTTGGCAAGACGACCGAGCGATCGCCGGGCAACAACGCTACGAGGCGTCGTTAGCGGCGAAAGAAGCCGAGCGACGCCGGTTCGCGGCCTCGCCGGAGGGAAAACTCAAAAGCGACTTGACGAATCGCGTCGAAAAGCTGATCGCGCAAACCTTGACCCCGCTTGGGTTTAAGCAAGGCAAAGACGACGCGCAAACTTGGACGCGAAGGGCGGAAATCTTGCGTCATACCTGTTGGTTTAGCGACGTCGACGGCGAGTTGAGCGTCTACTGCGAATGCGGGCCCGTTTCGAGGTTCGCTTGCTGGGCGAACGCTCCGCG
>JAZQAP010000343.1:0-7979 GCA_045545275.1 Thermoguttaceae bacterium
GATTTTGCGCGGCGCGTTGTTGAGCGTCGACAGGAGCCGTCGACGCGACGCCGAGCGCCAAAATCAAAAACGTCAAAAATTCTTTTTTCATCGCAAATTCCTTGAAATATTTCTAAAATCCGTTCGCGCGACGTCGACGCCTTGCAAGCGCCGTTTTCAATCGCTTTCCGCAAAAAGCGTTTATCGTTCGCCGGCGCGTCGTCGACGCTCGAAAGCGTCCCCAACGCCGACTCGCCGTCTTCGGCGCGCCGCCAACCAGTATTAAACACGAAATCGCCGCCGTTGTTTCATTTATTTTTTTATTTTTCGCAAAATATTTTTTATCGCGCGGTCGCTAAACCGTTAAAATCGCTAAATTCGCTAAAAATTTCCCAACGCCGTCCCCAAAAGGCAACCGTTAAATTCTTCTTAATTTCGCTAAGCCGACGTCGACGCAAAACTTTTCAGATGAAAAATTGACAAAAACGTCAAAATACGACGAAGAATTCGCCGAAAAATCGCCGAAAAATAAAAACTAAGGGAAGATTTAAAAAAATTCCGCCCTCCCGCCTTGTTAAAAACCGCGTTTCGTTTACGATAAAGAGAAGCGTTGTTCCGCGGCGCCGGAACCTTGAAAAAGTCGCTCGTTCGGCTCGCCGTTCGCGCTTCCTTCGAACGCCCTCCAAGCGGCCACCCGTCCCCCATTTTACCCAAAACGCCTTAATTATGAGCAAAAAAGAAGTCGTTATTACCGGTTTTGACGTTTTAAGTCCTCTTGGAGTCGACCTCGACTCTTTTTGGAGCGCGCTCGTCGAAGGCAAAAGCGGCGTTTCGTATCTCGAATCTCTTAAAACCGCTTCCGACAAACGTCCGATCGGCGCGTCGGTTCCCGACTTCCGCCCGAAGGATTACGTCAAACCGAAAAAAAACATTAAGGTGATGAGTCGCGACATTCAAATGGGCGTCGTCGCGGTCGCGCGCGCTTGCCAAAACGCCGGGCTCGTCGTCGAAGGCGACGCTCGTTCGGTCGATCCGGAGCGTTTCGGTTGCGTCCTCGGTTGCGACCTCATCGGGCTCGAACTCGAGTTCCTCCTCGACGCGTTCCGCGCCGGCGCCGTCGACGGCAAACACGATTTTTCCACTTGGGGCCCCGCCTCGATGGAAAAAATTATGCCGCTTTGGATGTTGAAATATCTCCCGAACATGATCGCCAGCCACGCCGCGATCGCGTTGGACGCTCGGGGCCCGAACAACACGACGACGCTCGACCGCGGCTCCAGCTTGGCGGCGTTAATGGAAGCCGGTCGCATTATCGAACGCGGCGACGCCGACGTCATGATCTGCGGCGGCGTCGGGAACAAAATCAACCCGACGATTTACGCGCGCGGCGGCGCTTACGATTTGGCGCCTTGGACGGAAACGCCGGAAGATTTGCCGCGTCCCTTCGATAAAAACCGCGCCGGCACGGTGATCGGCGAAGGGGGCGCCGCGTTCGTTTTGGAAAGCAAAGAGTTCGCGCTCGCTCGCGGCGCGAAGCCGTTGGCGACGATCCTCGGTTTCGCCGAAGCGCTCGAACCGACCGGTAAATTCGGGATTCAACAAGGCGCCGTCGAACGCGCTTGCCGTCTCGCGCTCGAACGCGCCGGACGCTCCGCCGCCGACCTCGGACACGTCAACGCCGACGGACTCGGCGTTAAAGACGACGCCCTCGAAGCCGCCGCGCTCGCGAACGTCGTCGGCGACGTCCCGGTTTACTCGGCCAAGGGTTCGTTCGGGAACCTCGGGAGCGGAACCGGCGCCGTCGAGTTGGCCGCGTCTCTCTTGGCCGTCGAAAACGGAACCCTTCCCGCGACCCGCAACTGCGACGAAATCGCCGCCGACTGCCCGATCAACGTCGCTCGCGGCGCCGCGCAACCGCTCGAAAAAACGACCTTCTTGAAGGTCAACAACACGAACGGCGGACGCTCCTTCGCGGTCGTCCTCGAAAAATAGTCGCGTCGCGTCGTTTCTCCCGAAAAAACTTTCGTTCGGTAAAAACGACGCCTCGATCTTAGAAGCCGATTTTGCCGCTAAAATTCGTTTTAACGGCGAAATCGGCGTTTTCCGTAAAAACGGAACCCCTATTTTCAACGTCGTCCTCCTCCGACTTTACCGTTTTTGTCGTTTTTAACGACCGAAGCCTTGTTTCGCTTCGGAGTCGAAACGGCGCGTTTCCGCTTGCATCGAATCGGAACGGCGCGCCTCCGACGCCGACGCTTGAAAGACGATATTATTAATGGGCGTTGCAAAAGTTGCCATTATCGGCCGACCGAACGTCGGCAAATCGAGTATTTTTAACTGGCTGATCGGCGAACGCGTCTCGATCGTCGACTCGGTCGCCGGCGTTACGCGCGACCGCGTTTCGTTCCTTCTCGATATTGGGCTCGACGGCGTCGACGAAAAGTACCTCGCGCCGCCGGTCGCCGAAGCGGAAGAAGAAGCCGAAGACGTCGTTTTTCTCGACCCGGTCGCGCAAACCGACGGCGAAACAGCCGAAGAAGACGGCGCGCTCCTCGATTTTGAAGACGAAGACGCGCCGTCCGAACCGGGCGCCGACGTCGACGACGCGGAAGCGGACGCCGACGAAGACGAAGAGTTCGACGAAGCGGACGAATACGAGTTTAACGAAGAAATCGACGAAGCGGAAGACGCGGAAGAAGCCGACGACGCCGAGTTTGACGAAGAAACCGGCGAAGCGGAAGAAGCGGAGCCGGAAACGCCCCGTATTTCCGCGCGCTTGATCGAGCTGACCGACTCCGGCGGGATCGGAATCGTCGACAAAGACGACCTTTCCGCCGACGTCGAACAACAAATTCAGCTGGCGATCGACGCGGCGGACTTGATTCTCTTCGTCGTCGACGCTCGCGACGGAATCGCCCCGCTCGACCAATACGTCGCGGAGCGGTTGCGCAAGTTGAACGTTCCGATTTTGCTCGTCGCGAACAAATGCGACGGCGACGCGCAGGAACTCGACTCGCGCGAATTTCACCGTTTCGGTTGGGGCGTCGTCTCGGTCAGCGCGAAGCAAAAGCGCGGTCGCGTCAACCTGATGGAAGAGATCGAAAAAGCGCTCCCGATTTCGGCGTTTTTCGACGGTCGCGGCGACAATTACGAAGACCCGGCGATGAAAATGGCGATCGTCGGTCGCCGCAACGTCGGCAAAAGCACCTTCGTCAACACGTTGGCGCAAGAGGAGCGCGTCATCGCCAGCCCGGTTCCCGGCACGACCCGCGACTGCGTCGACGTTCGTTTCGAAATGAACGGTCAAACGTTCGTCGCGATCGACACCCCCGGCTTTATGCGCCGCCGTCAGCTCTCGACCGACCTCGACTTTTACGCGCTGACTCGCGCCGAGCGCAGCATTCGGATGGCCGACGTCGTCCTGATGTTCTTCGACTGCTCGCAACGCATCAGCAAAATGGACAAGCAACTTGTTTCATTAATCGAAGAACACAACAAACCCTGTATTTTCGTCGTCAATAAATGGGACAAAATGCAGGAGCATATGCCGACCGAGCGTTGGGGCGAGTACCTCCGCGAGACCTTCGCGACGATGTGGCACGTTCCGATCGCCTTCATTACCGGCATGACCGGCAAAAACGTTAACAAACTCCTGCAACACGCGCAGATGTTGAAGCGTCAAAGCCGAATGCGCATTTCGACGAACCGCTTGAACAAGCTGATCGTCGCCGCGATGAACCACACGCCGCCGCCGCTCTTCCACTATCGGAAGCCGAAAATTTATTACGCGACGCAAGTCGCGGTCGCGCCGCCGACGATCGTGTTGTTCTGCAATATGCCGGACGCGTTCACGCCGAGTTATCGCCGCTTCCTGTTGAACGTCCTTCGCGACGAGCTGCCGATCGGCGAAGTCCCGATTCGCCTCCTCTTCCGGAAGCGAGAAAGCGACGACTCGACCGACGAAATCGACCGCAAACGCCTCACCTGACGCCGGACGCGGGTTTTCTTGCCGTCTCATTTTGTCGTTTTTAACGGTTTTAACGCCGTTTTCTTCTAAAAAGCCGTCGACTTTTTGCGGTCGACGGCTTTTTTGCGTTTCTTGCCTTCGGTTTCTTTTCGTCTTTTCTCGCCGTTGTCTATTCCCCGCCGTCCGCCTATTTTTACGCTTGCGCGACGCAAGTCGACTTTTCGTTCGTTTTTTTCCGAAAAATTTGCAATTTTGGAACTTTGTTTCCCTCTTTTCCGTCCAAAACGCGTCGTCGCGGTCAAACTTGTCGCGCCTCGTTGTTTTTCCTTTCCGCCGCAATTAACGCTCGCTTTCGATTTTTCGCCGCAAGGAGTCGAGAAAATGTCGACCGCCGTTCATTCGCTTCCGTCCAATCTCGACGACGCGTTCGTCTTTGGCGCGCCGTCGGTCAAAGCGTCAAATTCACGCGTTAAAGCCGCCGACGCCCCGCGCAAATCTCGCGCCGAAAAACCGACTTCTTCGCCTCAAACGTTAAGATCGGAACGTCGTCGCTCGGCAAATTCGACGCGACCGCTCCATTTTATCGCGTCGACGCTCCGCAAGCAAAACGCGACGCTCGCCGGCTGCGCTCGTCGACTCGGGCTTACTCCGGCCGAAGCGGCGGCGCAAATTCGTCCGGACGCCGATTTAACCCTTTCGCAACTTTACGCTTGGCGCGCCGTCCTCGACGTCCCGACGTCCGAACTCATTCCGTTCGACGACGTCGTTCCCGACCCGATTCGCAACCGCGCGCTTCTCCTCCGGACGATGAAAACGGCCCGACAACTCCAAAATTTGAGTCGCGGCACTCGCTTGGAACCGGCGGTCGCGTCGTTGGTCGACCAACTGATCGAGTTGATGCCGGAATTGGCGGAAACGCCCGCTTGGCCGACGGTCGGGCAAAGTCGAGCGCCGCGCGAAGCCGGAAGCGCGACGCGGCGAGTCGACGCCGACTTTACCCGTTTTATCGAAGAACGTTCCTAACGTAAGCGGTCGGCGGTTTTGCGTCGACCTCTTTTTCCTCTTTTTTCGATAAAATTTTAACGATAAAACTCCAAACGCCCGTTTACGTCAAACCAAACGCTCAAAACGCGCCGATTCCTCCGATTAGAACGAACAAATGGACGCAAATTTTGAAAAGCCGCGCCTTTTTGGAACGCGACGTCTTGCTAAAGTAAAAAAAATCGGCACAATATAAGAAAGTCGACGCAAACCGTCGTTTTTTACGGCGTTTCCGGCGGCGCTTTCGACGCGTCGCCGGTTCGCGCGACGTTTCCTTCCCGTTCCGTTCGGATCGACGCTCGAGCAACGTCCGCCTAGCTTCGCCGTTTTCCTTATTTCACCGTCGTTTCGCGCAATGTTGTTAGCTAAAGAAGAATACGTCGAACAAACGTTTTTTTTTCGAACGTTTCGCGAACGATTGGACGCGGGATTTTCGTCGCAAGAAATTCTTTACGGAATGAAAAACGAGATTCTTGCCGCGACAAATCTTCCGACGGCGATTTCAATCGTCTTAACGGAGGTGAAACTTTCCGGTAAAATGTATTTGGCGACGCGGCGGCTCCCGCATTACTTCACGCCGTTTCAAACGTTCGTCTTCGAGGAAGCGGAACGAGAGGACGGACGGTTCGATTTTCGAATCGCGCTCAACATTTTGGAACGCGAAGCCGATTATCGTTCTAAGGAACCGACGCCGCAAGGGACGTTTTTTTACCAATTTGAAACGCTCAGTCGCAATCGACTCGGTTTCGACCGCGGTTTGGAAGCGATCGCGAACGACCCGATTTTCAACGACGATTGGCGCCGTTGGATTAATGTCGTTTTGCGGCGGCAAATCGGGTTCGTCGACGTCGCCGACCTCGTTTACGTTCGGAGCGCTCATTACCAAAAGCGCGAAGGCGAAGAGACGGAGGCGACGCTTTTCGGCGAACGCGAAGGCCGGATCGCTCGCGCGTCGCGGGGACGCGATCCCTTGTTTTTGTTCTCGGCCTTAGCGAGACATCTCGGGTATCCGTCCGTTCCGCGCGTTCGCCGCGTTCAAGAACGCGAAGAACCGACCTTGCACGACTTGCGCCGCCAAATCGAACAGCTGGAGCGTCGCGTTCAGTTGTTGCAAGAAGAACTAAAAGGCGGAATTAATATCGAACGTTTTTACGTCAAAAAAAACTGACGCGCCCTTTCGCCGTTTACGCCCGTTTTTTCGGAACGAAACGTATTTTCAGAAACGTCGTCTAATTTTTGACAAAATCGCGCGTTTTCCGTCGAGCGTTCGACAACTCGTTTTCCGAAAATAACTTAGAATATCGCGAAAAAGAGAAAAAAAGAACGAAACCCGCTTGACAAACCGGACGTTCGTTTTAAAATGTTTTCCATACTGAACTTAAAAACAACCGCTCGCCCGACCGTTTGAGTCGGCAAGTTTTAACGACGCATTTCGTCGCCGCGTATTAAGAAAGGAATATTATGACCAAAAAGGAAGTCGTTCGTTTGGTCTCCGATAAAACCGGACTTTCGCAACAAGAAGCCAAAGAAGTCGTTCAAACGACGTTCGATTCGATCATCGAAGTGTTGGTGAAAACGGGTCGCTTGGAACTCCGCAACTTCGGCGTTTTCGCCGTCAAACGTCGCGCCGCTCGCAACGCTCGCAACCCCCGCACCGGCGTCGAAGTTTGGGTGGACGAACACGAAACCGTCGCGTTCAAACCGGGCAAAATGATGGTCGCTCAAGTTCAAACCGAACGCAAAAAGCGCGCCGCCAAAGCGACGAAAAAAGCCGCCAAATCGACGAAAACCGCTAAGACCGCGAAAAAAGCGCGCTAGTCGAAGCGTTTAAAACTCGGGTCGCGTCGCGACGACGTTAAGGAAATTTTTTTCCGCGAACGTCGTTCGGGACGCGTCGTTTTTCTTGCAGGCGCGACTTTCCGCTTTTTTTAGATAAAAATTTAAGAAAAAGCCAAATTAGCGCTTGCCAAAAATGAAAAATCGAGTATACTAACTTTATAAGTTTTGGAGAGGTGGCAGAGTGGTCGAATGCGCGGGTTTGCTAAACCCGTGAGCCCGTAAGGGCTCCGCAGGTTCAAATCCTGTCCTCTCCGCTCCGAAAAGTCTCGCTTAACGGCGAGACTTTTTTCTTTCTTGCTCTTGGCGAATTTCGACGACGTCGCGTCGTTTATCCGCTTCTTCAACGCGACCTTGCGGCGTCGCTCGCGTTGCGCCGTTTTTCAGCGCGATCTTGCGACGGTCGTCCCCTTTGCGTCGACTCTTCCGCGCGACAACCTTGCGCCGCTTATCGAGCTTTGCTTTTTTCTATGCCTCCTCTCCTCCGCTAAACGTCGCTCGCCGTCGCGCCGTTCGATCGTCGCAGGCGGCAAGCCCGACCGCCGTCCGTTTCTTTTTTAAAAAAATAATTGAGAAAACTCAATAAAATAGTTGAGAAAATCTAAATTAGCGCTTGAAAAAAAAGAAATATCGGATATACTAAGATTATAAGTTTTGGAGAGGTGGCAGAGTGGTCGAATGCGCGGGTTTGCTAAACCCGTGAGCCCGTAAGGGCTCCGCAGGTTCAAATCCTGTCCTCTCCGCTCCGAAAAGTCTTGCTTAACGGCGAGACTTTTTTATTTTCTTGTCGTCGAATCCCGTCCTGTGCTCTTAGCGATCGTCGCCGCGTCTCTTATCGCTTTCCTACCTTTGCTTTTTTCTAATCGCGACTCGAAACGTTTTCCCGACGTTTTCCCGACGTTTTCCCGACGTTTTCCCGACGTTTTCCCGACGTTTTCCCGACGGTTTCCCGACGTTTTCCCGACGTTTTCCCGACGGTTTCCCGACGGTTTCCCGACGTTTTCCCGACGTTTTCCCGACGGTTGCCCGACGGTTGCCCGACGGTTGCCCGACGGTTGCCCGACGTTTTCCCGACGGTTTCCCGACGTTTTCCCGACGTTTTCCCGACGTTTTCCCGACGGTTTCCCGACGTTTTCCCGACGTTTTCCCGACGGTT
>JAZQAP010000344.1:0-3040 GCA_045545275.1 Thermoguttaceae bacterium
CAATCATTAGCTTTAAGTGGTCGAGCGTTAACTTTTTCGACGTTTGAGCGTCGCGCTCGTCGAACGGAAAGGCGAACGCTTGCGACTGGACGTCGCCCGAAGCGCAAATTTCGAACGGGCGAGCGACGGAGTCGGCGTCGATAAAAGCGGAGGAAACCGGCGGGTTTGGGGCCTCCGTAAACGCCGAATTATCGGAACGTTCGAGGGGACGCGGGACGTCGTCGAGCGTCGGAGCGTCGGTCGCGAGTTCCCAATCGTCGCGACGCCGCGAGACGTCGACGTAAAGCGCGCCGACGAGGCCGTAACGACCTTGCATCGGAACGCAAATCGCTTCTTTGACGCCGGCGTCGAGAACGCTAACCGAACCGTTCCAACGCTCGTCGCTGCGAGCGTTGCTGGTGAGAACGCCTTTTCGATTTTTAAACGCGTAATTTAATATTGTTTGGCTAACCTGAACGCGACCGCCGCTTTTGCGCGTGCGAGACGACTTCGGAACGAGCTTGTCGGCGTCGGCGTCGTAAAGGAAAACGCAACCGCGGTCGACGGGCGCCCATTGAAAAATCAGCTCTAAAATACGGTCGAGGAGGCGTTCGACGTCGAGCGTTCGACTCGCCGCTAACGTCGCGTGATACATGAAGTTAAGATGGGCGCGCGCTTTTTCGAGCCAAGCGGATTTTACGTCGTCGACCGAGGGGTTCAAGCCGGGCGTCGAGTAGGGGGACGAACCGGGAAAAACGCGGTTTTCGTCCGGCGCAAGCGCGTGTAGAACTTGCGACGCTCCCGGGCCTTCCGCTTCTTGGAAAACGTCGACGAGCGGTTCGCGCGATCCGACGTCGGAAATCCGCGACGAAAAGAGAAGAATCGTTTTGCCGATTTGGATTTGGTCGCCGTTGAGGAGGCGGCGCGTTTTGACCCGGCGACCGTTGACGTAAACGCCGTTCGAACTTTCCAGGTCGACCAACGTTCTGCCGTCGACGCCGCGTCGTATTTCGGCGTGTCGGCGCGAAACTTCGGCGTCGCGAAGTCGAATTTTATTCGACGCGTCGCGTCCGATCGTCGCCGTTTCGTCGTCGAGGGCAAAACGGTTTCCTTGGTCGTAACCTTGAATGACAAAAAGCGAGTCCAACGTCGTCTCCGGTCGGTCGTTTTTTTCGCTCGAAAGCCGAAAGGGGGCGGAATGCGAAAGTCGCGGACGAACGCGTCCCGAAACGCGCTCCCTTTTATTTTAACGCCCGGGAGGGCCGATGAAAAGGAATTTTTCTGTTTTTGCGCCGACTTTTGCGAAAAAAAGAAACGTTTGGCCGGTCGCAGCGGTCGCGACGATTTTAACGGCGCGCAACGCTTTGCGGAATGGGGGCAGGCTTAAGTTAGACGAGGCTAATGCCGACGATTGACGCTGTTAGGAGCGGCTAATTTTGCGTGTAAAACGATTAGCGACTAGGACGGCGAACTCCGGGAAAGCGGGTCGGGATAGCGCGACGTCGGGGAAGGTCGGAAAGGAAACGGTTACTTGACGTCGAGGCAAAATTTGCGGCGATAATAGTCGATTTTAAAGTCGCGAACAGGAGTTGTTGACAACGCGTAACGTTCCTTAACCGCCCGGTATTCCGGTGATTGCGCGATCGCGACGTTCGCGGCGCCGGACGGGGAGTAAAGAATCGAGAATTTAACCGGGCGACCGAAAATTTCCGGCGGGCAAACGACTTCGCGTCGCGCTCGAATCTCCGGCGTTATTTTTTGTCGCAATATGTCGACGTAAAAAAGTTTGAACGCGTTGGTTTTTCCAAACCCGCTCATAAAGAGGACTTCCGCAATTTGCGAATCGCGGATTTGGTCGACGAGTTCGACGTTGAGACGCGTCGGAATCAACTCGGCGTCGGCCCAAACGCTGCCCGGTCGGCGGCATTCGCGGACGGCGTCGCTCATCGAAATGCGTTTCGCGCGCAAAAAACGGAGGATCGAGTCGAGCGTAATCCGGTGTTCGAACCCGTCGCGTTCCCGAAAAACGCGGTTATTCCCCCGAGGTTCAAAGTTCGGGTCGTTTAACTCGCCGTTAGTCGCAAGATTTAACATCTTCCAAAGACTCATCTTATTGCCGTAAAAGAAGGGTAGGAAGAAGTTTTCCTCGTCGTGCGGGTGGATGGTGCCGACGACGACGCGCGTCGAGTTCGGGTCGACCGGATATCGGTCGAGGTAGGCGTGTCTCGTAACGTTTTCCAAGGGCGGCTCCCGACGTCGACGAACGAAGAAAAGACGTTGTCAAGTTGTTGAAAAATAAAACGTTGGAATGTTCGTTTGACGGAAAATTGACGCGGCGCCGTTAACAAAACGTCGGTCGACGGCGCCGCGTCGTTTTAGGACGGCGTTAACGATTGTTACAAACGTTAATTTTGGCGTTTTTCGCGTCGTATTCGCGGATTTTTTCGCGTAGAACTTCGAGCGCTTTGTCGATAATTTCGTCGTAACCGAAAGCGCCGACTAACTCCCCGCCGCTCTTCAAGTTAACGCGGTCGGCGCCGCACCAAAGCCCGACGTCGGCGTCGTCCGTTTCGCCGGGGCCGTTGACGCGACAGCCCATCGTCGCGATTTTTAGCGGATAGTCGCGAGCGAATTCCGCCGCCGCTTCAAGACGTCGCGCTAATTCGACGAAACGCCCGTTTTGCACCCGACTGCAACTCGGGCAACTAACGACGTTTAGCGCGGGAAGTTTCGTCTCCGGATCGACGACGGTTCCGGCGGCGACGTTGGCGAGAATCGCGCGGCCCGCTTCAATTTCCTCCGTTTTGCGGTTCGCTTCGACCGTCAGCGAGACGCGGAGCGTTTCCCCAATTCCTTCGTTCAAAAGGGTTTCGAGCGCGAGTCGCGACTTCAAAACGCCGCGCGGCGGGGCGCCGGCTTCGGTAACTCCAAGGTGGAGCGGGATTTGCGGACGCAATTCGGCGAAACGACGGTTCGCCAAAACGACCGTTTCCGGGTCGGAGTCTTTGATCGAAACGCAGTAACGGTCGAAGTTTAGCGAGTCGAGGAAGTCGACGTGTTC
>JAZQAP010000345.1:0-13802 GCA_045545275.1 Thermoguttaceae bacterium
CTTCAACGCCCTTTTTTCGCCGCCAATGTCCGCGCCCGTCCGTTTTTTGCCCCTCGTCGACACGCACGCCCACCTGAATTTAGACGCTTTCGCCGCCGACCTCGACGACGTCGTCGCTCGTTCGCGCTCGGGTCGTTTTCCGGAAATCCGCGGACGCCGGGTCGAAGACGCGCTTTTCCGTCCGTTCGTCGCGGCGGCGGTTTGCCCGGCGGTCGACCTCGAATCGTCGTCGCGGTCGCTTGAACTGTCGCGCCGATTCGACGCTCTTTACGCCGCGGTTGGAATCCACCCGAATCACGCCGCGTTGGCGGAACCGGGCGATTGGGAGGCGATCGAACGCCTCGCGCTCGCCGCCGTCGACGGCGACGACGTTAAAGCCGACGCAACCGGCGCCGTCAACGCAACCGACGCAAACTCCGGCGTTTCGTCGCCCCTCGACGGCGCCAAGCTCGTCGCGGTCGGCGAAACCGGGCTCGACCGTTATTGGGACGACGCGCCGTTCGACGTCCAAAGCGCCCTTTTCCTTAAACACCTCGAACTCGGCCGCCGAACCGGGCTCCCGGTCTTGATTCACAGCCGCGACGCGAACGACGATTTGGACGCCGTTTTGCGCGACTTTTACGCCGACGCCGCGCCCGTCGACGCTTCCGTTCCCCCCAATTCGCCCAATTCGCCCAATTTACCGCCGAAAAGCCCGTCTCCCGGCGTCGTTCACTCGTTCAGCGGAACGCCGGAGCAGGCGCTCGCTTGGACGAAACTCGGTTTTTACCTCGGTTTCGGCGGGTTCGTTACCTACCCGAACCGCAAATTCGCCGAAATCGCGGAGGCCGCCCGAATCGCGCCGCTCGACCGAATTTTGCTCGAAACGGACGCGCCTTTTTTAACGCCGCATCCGCTTCGCGGCAAGCTCGAACGGAACGAGCCGCTGACGACCGCGTTCGTCGCCAAACGAATCGCCGAGTTGCGCGGTCTCTCGGTCGCCGACGTCGTTCGTCAAACGACCGAAAACGCCGCGCGGCTCTTTCGCTTCCCGACGCTCCCGACGGAGCCGACGCCTTAACCAACCGTCCGTTTCGCCCCAACGCCTATTTTTTCCATTCAACGCTTTTTTGCGCCCCGTCGACGTTTCCTTTTCCCTTTGCGCCCGTCCGAACCCCGTTCGACGCGCCCGACGACCATTCAGGAGACTATTAACAATGACGCGTCTCGCTTCCCGTTCGACTCGACGTTCCTTCCGCCGCGCCGCCCTCGTTCTCGTCGCGACGGCGATTTTCGGAACCGCCGCCCTTGGCGCGCCCGGCGACGCCGCCGCTCAAAACGCCGACTCGAAACGCGGCTCCTTCGCCGAACGCGTCGGTTCCGCGCTCCGCAATCAAGCGCCGAACGCCGACCGTTCGAAAGCGCCCGCCGCGAACCGTCCGACCGCGAACCGCCCCGCCGCGACGCGTTCAAACGGTCCGCAAACGCGCCAAGGCGCCGTTCCGGCTCCGCGTCCGCTCCCGTCGCAACGTCTCGGCGCGCTCGCGCCCGCGAAACCCGCCGCGTCGGCGCCGACGTCTTGCCTCCTGCAGTCGTCCCGCAAAGTCGGCTCGGCGGACGTCGTCGAAATTTCGCTCGAAGCGTCCGGCGACGTCGTCCAAACGACCTTCGACGGTCAAACGGAACGCGCGCCGATGGAGGTCGTCGCCGGTTTCAAATACGAAGAGCGATACGAGCGTTATTCGCCGGTCGGGCCGGTTCGTTCGATTCGCCAATACGAGCAAGCCGGGATGAAGCGCAAGTTCGGCGCGAGCGTCGCCCGTCCGCTCCTCGACGCGTCGCGCAAGTTTATCGTCTCCGATTTCGACGGCGGCAAAACGACGCTTTACTCCCCCGTCGGCGCGATGAAAAGCGAACAATATTCGCTCCTTAGCGAACTGCCGTTCAACACCGTCCTTCTCGACCGTCTCCTTCCGAACAAAACGGTCAAACTCGGCGAAGATTGGCGCGTCCCGAACGACGTTCTCGCGGCGCTCCTCGGCGTCGAGGCGATCGAAAACAACACGTTGCGGTTGACGTTGACGTCGATCGTCGACGATTTCGCCGAAGTCGAGCTTTACCTGCAAGGCGACCCGGACGCCCAAGGGAACCCGACGCCGAGTACGCTCGTTTGCGCGTCGGAAGGCGCGAGCGTCGCGATCGACCTCGAAGGCCGGTTCCAATTCGACCTGAAAGCGCGCCGTTTGACTTGGTTCGGCGTCCGCGTCGACGAACGTCGTTCGGAAAGCGTCGCGGCGCCGGGTCTCGAATGGTCGGCGACCTTGCAAATCAACGTCGCGCCGCTTCCGGAACCGCAAAAGTTGACCGACGACGTCGTCGCCGACCTCCGCGGCCCGGTCGAACCGGAGCTGCTGCGCCTTTACTACAACGCTCAAAAGGGTTTTTGGCGTTTCCAACACTCCCGCGACTGGAAGATGACGCAAGACGGCGAAACGTCGGCGTCCCTTTGTTACGTCGTCGGCGGCGAAGCGATCGCGCAGTGCAACATCGCGGCGAACGGCAAAATCGACCTCGAGTCGAAACCGTCGATCGACGCTTACAAAGCGGAAATCAAGAAAGGGCTCGGCGACCGTTTCGGCGCGTTCGTTCAAGACGAAGTTTACGCGGCCCCGTCCGGCGACTCGATTTATTACGTCGTCGTCGACGGCGCTTACGAAGGCGTTCCGTTCCGTTGGGTTTACTACCTCGTTACCGACGAAGACGGGAACCAAGCGACGCTGATGTTCGAAATCCGCGCCGATATGCTCGACAATTACGACGATTCCGGTCGCGAAATCGTCGAGACGTTCCGCATCGTCCCGCGCGTCGACCCCGCCGCTAAAGCCGCCGCCGAGAAAGCCGCTCGCGAAGCCGCGCAAAAAGCGAAAGAAGACGCCGACGCGCCGAAAGCGCCGGAAGGTCGCGGTATCGACGCCGAAAAAGCCGACGACGCCGAACTCGAACGCGCGCCGTCGCCGGAAAAATAATCGTTCGCCGACGGTTCCAAGTCAAGAAAGGGAAAACGAATGTCCGCCGCGTCCGCTAAAAAAACGCCCGCCGACGCCGCCAAACCGGTCAAAAAGCGCGTTTGCAAGAAAACATCGACGGAAAAAAAAGCCGAAACGCCCGAGACCGTCGACGCCGCGAAAACCGTCAAGAAGCGCGCTTGCAAAAAAGCGACGGCGGAAAAAGCCGAAACGAACGCCGACGCAAGTCCCGTCAAGAAGCGAACTTGCAAGAAAACAACGCCGGAAAAGAAAGTCGCCGCACCGTCGACGCTTTCTCCGACGGAGCGCCGCCGACTCGCCGACCGCGTCTTCGCGACGCTGACCGAACGCTATCCGAACCCGAGTTGCGCGCTCGACCACCGGTCGCCGTTCCAGCTTCTCGTCGCGACGATTCTTTCGGCGCAATGCACCGACAAGCGCGTCAACGCCGTTACCCCCGCCCTTTTCGAGCGGTTCCCGACGGCGGAAGCGTTCGCCGACGCGCCGGTCGAAGCGATCGAAGAACTGATCAAGAGTTGCGGTTTTTACCGAGCGAAAGCGGCGAACATTTCGCAAGCGAGCCGCGCTATCGTCGAGCGTTTCAACGGCGAAGTTCCGGCGACGCTCGAAGAACTCGTCCGACTCCCCGGCGTCGGACGCAAAACGGCGAACGTCGTTCTCGGGAACGCGTTCGGAATCGCGTCCGGTTTCGTCGTCGACACGCACGTTCTGCGGTTGAGTCGCAAAATCGGCCTCTCCGACGAAGAAACGCCGGAAAAAGTCGAGCGCGACCTCAACGAACTCGTTCCGCAAAACGATTGGGTCGACGGGAGCCACCGCCTCATTTACTTGGGGCGCGAGTATTGTATCGCCCGCCGTCCGCAGTGCGACGCTTGCCCGCTCGGCGCGTTTTGCTTGAAACGGCCTTAACCGCCGACGCCGCCCCTTCGCCGCTTTCGCCAAACTTTGCCGATTCGGCTAATTTAGCGAAACGGTCGACTTCGCCAATTTAATTTATTTACCCAATCTAACGAACCGCGCCAAACTCGCCGTTTTGCGCGGTTCGCGTTATTTTTCCATTTTCCGCTAACCGCCTATTTTGCGCCGTTCGCCGATTTGCCCGCGATATTTCACGGGCCGCGCCAAGACGCCGCGCTTTGATTTTTAGAAAACAATGCCAATTTTCATTACTGTTCTCCTTCTCATTTGCTCGAACGCGTTCATGACGTTCGCTTGGTACGGGCACCTTTCGACGTTGAAAGGCAAATGTTGGCTCGTCGCCGCGTTGGTCAGTTGGGGAATCGCGTTTTTCGAGTACATGCTGCAAGTCCCGGCGAACCGAATCGGCTCGACCGCGATGACGCTCCCGCAGTTGAAAATTTTACAAGAGGCGATTTCGCTGTCGGTTTTCGTCCCGTTCGCGATCCTTTTCGCCAAGCAGGAAGTCGGCTTAAACTACCTTTGGGCCGGACTTTGCATCGCGGGCGCCGTTTTCTTCATCTTCCGCGGTTGAGCCGAAAAACATTTGCGTCAAGAAAAACAAACGGCGCTCGAACGACCCAAATCCCGCCGTCCGAGCGCCGTTTCCCCGCTCGTTAAAAACGTTCGACGCCGCGTTCCCGCCGACGAAACGTTATTCGTCGTCTTTACTCTCCGCTTCCTTGCAAGCCTCTTCGGGCGTTTTCATCCCGAACATAACTTCCAAGAGACCGTCGCCGTACTTCTTGAACATCGCGCACGGCAACAACATCATCAACCGCGCCGCCGCGTCCAAATCGGCGCGCAAGTCGTTCAGCGAGCGGGTCATACGGAAACGCAGTTCGCCGTCGTTGAAGTCCATCTCGAAACAGCCGAGCGTCATCGCGTAATTCGCCCGCGTAATGTATTCGGCTACCGCGAGCCTTTCCGCTTCGGAAACGCGCAGTTTCATCGTCGTCGCGTTCAACACGCAATCGTCTTTAACGAAAAGGTAGAAACTCACGCTTCCCAATTTATTACCGATATCGACGCCGCCGGTAAAAACGCCGTTCTCCTCGTCAAACTTGTACTTCCAATCGTCTTTTTCAAAAAAATCCTTAATCAAGGCGACCGCTTCCGACGAATACTTTCTCATCTTTTCTCTCTTTCATCGTTATATGTTAGCCGACAACAACTCAAACCGCCGATAGACGAAACTTCCGCCAATCTTTTATCGGCTTTGACCGCGTTGCTTTTCGCGACGTATATTTTCGCTAAACGCGTTTCTCCAATTCCTCCGAAACACGATTCGCTTTACACCATAATAGTACGCGCCAACCAATCAAGCGTCAAGAAAAAATTATCGCCGTTATCCCCCCCAAACGCCTTAAATAAAAATTTTTTTTATTTTTTTCTTCTCGCCGCGCTTTTTTTTCTTTGCAATCTTTCCCGTCAAAACCGCAACTCTTTTATTTAAAGCAATTTCAAACGGCGCGTCTTTTATTCAATCAGAAAACGGCGACGCGTTGAGGCGCGCCGCCGTTTTTTTCAAAAAATTTTCTTGCGTTACGTAAAACTTACATTTTTTCAAAGAAGTTGAGAAAATCCCAACTCAAACCGCGATTTCCTTTCTTTCGCCAAGATTCAACATTTGTCGTTTTTCTCTTCTTGCGTTTCCGTTCCGCCGCCCTTCGAAAGCGACGAAGAAAACGGATAAATTTCGCCGCTCTTCCGCGCAGTCCGTTGCGACTCAAACGATTCCGCGCAACTTAAACTGTTTGATTTTGTTGTAAATCGTTTTCTCGCTGACGCCAAGTTTGCGCGCCGACTGCGCTCGGTTCCCGCCGCAAGCGTTAATCGTTTCGATAATCGCGCGGCGTTCGATTTCCGCCATCGTCAGCCCGGCCAACCCCATCGCGCCGTCCGGCGAACGCGAATCTTTAATCATCGTGTCGAACGAAATGTCGTTTTCCGACACGACGACGTCCGGCGCGGTCTCCATCGCCTTTTGCAACACCGACTCGAGCTCGCGCACGTTGTACGGCCAAGAGTATTGACGCAATTTGTTCAGCGCCGACGTCGACAAAATCGACAAATTCCGGTCGTTCGCCCGAGCGACGCGGCTCATAATTTCGCGGGAAAGCGCCGGAATGTCCTCCACTCGGTCGCGAAGCGGCGGCACGTTCAGCGTCAGCGCGTTCAGTCGGAAGTAAAGTTCGTCGCGGAACCGGCCTTGAACGCAGGCGATCGCCAAATCGCAACTCGTCGAGGCGACGACGCGGGCGTCGATTCGGCGCGTTTCGGTCGAGCCGACCCGGCGCGTCGTTTTGTCTTGAATGAATTGGAAAATCCGCTTTTGGAGCGACGGCGACAAATCTTCGACGTGATCGAGGAAAATCGTTCCGCCGCGCGCCAGCTCCAACCGACCGGGTCGGTCGCAGGCGACGCCGGGAATCGCGCCTTTGGCGACGCCGAACAAATCGGCTTCGAGCGTTTCCGGCGGAAGCGCGTTGCACGAAACGACGACGAACGGAAAACGCGCCCGCGGCCCGGCTTGGTGAATCTGTTGAGCGACGACGCTCTTCCCGACGCCGCGTTCGCCGGAAATCAGAATCGTCGCGTCGAGCCGTCCGAACGCTTCGATCTGTTTGCGCAACGTTTGAATCGGCGTCGAGACGCCCGCCATCGTCGCGGGAAGCGCCGGCGTCCCGACCGTTTGGCGCAAGGAGCGGTTTTCGCGCGCCATCCGATTCAACTTCAAGACTTGGCGCGTCGCCTGCAGGAGCGCTTGGCGTTCGCAAGGTTTCACAATGTACGAGTGAACGAACTTGCTCAACCGTTTGCGGCGCTCCGCGTCGCCGGTCGGCTCGTCCATAAAGATGATCGGCGCGTCCGGGTATTTGTCGACCAATTGACGGCAAAGCGTTTCCGGCGACGCGTCCAACGTCGCGGAGTCGATCAGGAACCCGGCGGCGTCCCCGAGCGCGAGTCCGGAAAGCGTTTCGGGCGAAGCCGCTTCGACGACGCCGACGTTTTCGACTTCGAGACAGCGACGCATCGCCGCCCGCGAACCGGCGTCCCCGCAAAGCACGACGATCGAGTCGGCCGCGACCGACGCGACCGAACGTTCGCCGGTCGAGCGACGCTCTTCGACGGCGGCGGCGAAAAACGCGCCGTCGTCGTTCCGAGTCTCGACGGTCGAAGCGCCGAAATCGGACGCGGCCAAACGGTCGACGGATTGATTTTGTTGTTCCAACGAATAATAAGACGCGCTGCTCATTTGAGTTCCTTTTCTTTTTTTCGCTCGTTTAACGCTTTCGCGAATCTTCGAGCGTCGCTTGAATATATAACGAAAACAAAATCGACGATAAACGATTTTCCTTTTCCGACGAAGCCGTTTCGGTCGACGGCGAAATCGACGCGATTCGCGTTCTCCTTTCGGCTTCCGGGCCCGCCAAGTCGCTAGGAAGGAAGGTCGCGAACCTTTTCGCGTCCGGCGTTCCTTCGCGCGCTCCTTTGCGGCGACGTCGACATTTTACAACGAAATTCCGATTCCTTACAGACTATAAACGCCTTTATCGCAAGATTTTAAAACAAATTCGTCTAGAAATTTTACACGCGAAAAAACGCCGCTAAAAGTTACCGAAAAATCGGAAATAAATACCGAGACGAGCCGCCGCGTTTCCCGCAAAGCGCCTAGATTCGCTTTTCGCGTCGCGACCGGCGCGGCGCAAAAAATCGCGTCGACCGTAAAAACCGGCGCCGTTCGACGCAGATTTTGCGCTCCCGATCTTTACGTCGACGACGCGACGCGCAAAAACGGCGCCGCCGTCGACGCGAAAACGCCCGAACAAGAAGAAAAGGGGAAAAGAAAAAGGAGAAGAAAAAAGCGGGAACGCTCCCCCGAAAACGCTCGCTCGAAAAAGAACCGCGCTTAAAAATACGCAAAAGAACGCGAAGAAAGCGGCAAAGAAAACGACGAAAAAGAAAAAATCGACGTAAAAAAACGACGCGCCGTCAAGACGCGCCGTTTTTAACGGTTTTAACGCCGCCGACGTCGGAGCCAACGACGTTTCAACCGTTAAACTTCAACCTTTTCAACGGCGCAAACGTCTTTCGCCGGGCGGTTCAGTCGTTGAGCAACTTCAAAAACGCGCCGTGCAGCTCGGCGTTGGCGGTCGCGAGGAGCGGTTTAATCGCCAAATCGAACGGTCGCCCGTCGACGTTCGTCGCGACGCCGCCCGCTTCCAAAACGAGCAGAACGCCGGCGGCGACGTCCCAAGGGTGCGCGCATTGGCAAATTTTCGCGTCGAAGCGTCCGGCGGCGACGTAAGCCAAATTCAGCGCGGTCGACCCGGTGCGCCGCATCGCTTGGCAGACCGGAACGCAACGTTTGAACGCCAAATAATCGGGCGAATCCGGTTTCGTTTGCGTCGGAAAGGAAACCGCCGTCAGCGCTTGCGTCGGTCGCGCAAAGTCGCTCGTTCGGATTCGTTCGCCGTTGAGGAACGCTCCGGCGCCCCGTTCGGCCGTAAAAAGCTCGCCGGAAATCGGATTGTACACGACGCCGCAAAGCAACTCGTTTCCCCGCGCCAACGCGATCGACGTTCCGAAAAAAGGAACGCGGTGAACGAAGTTCGTCGTTCCGTCGAGCGGGTCGACGATCCAAGTGAAGGGCAGATCGGTCGGAGCGCCGCTTCCGCACTCCTCTTCGCGCAGGACGTTTTGAAGGCGCGGCGCGTCGGGGCCGAGCGAACTTTGCGGCTCTTCGCCGATGAAAAAATGCTCCGGAAACGCCGTCGACACAATCTCCGCGATCTTCGCTTGCGCCGCGACGTCGGCTTCGGTTACTAAGTCGGCCGGATTTTTCTCGCGATACCCGACTTTTCCCACTTTTTCCCGCAAAATCGCGCCCGCTTCGAGCGCCGCTCGAATCGCGACTTCCAGATATTCGGACATTCGCGCCCTTCCTTTCTTTAACTATCTCTCCTATTCTTGCCAATCTAACAAATATTACGCTCGTTCCAACGCGCCGAGCGTCGCCGTTCCCCCGTCCGACGTTCGCCCGTTTTTGCTTGCATTGCCGAGTCCGATTCGCGCCGAACGTCGCCGCTCCCCCGTCCGACGTTCGCCCGTTTTGGTTTATTTGGCCGAGTCCGATTCGTGCCGAACGTCGCCGCTCCCCCGTCCGACGTTCGCCCGTTTTATCTATTCCCGCTATTTCAACGTTCGCCGCGAATTTTTTTCCATTCTTGAACCGCGAGTTCGTCGCGACGCTCGTTCTCCGGACGCTCGGCGCGTCCCTTGCGCTTCTCAAACCGAACGAAACGCGACGCGGGCGGTTCGTCGAGCTTTTTTCAACGTCGAGATTTTCGCCGACGCCCAGTCGCTCGACGCCGCCGAGTCCGATTCGCGCGAACGCCGACGCCCGGCCGCCCGTCGTTCGCCCCAATCGCCTAGTCCCGCTATTTCAACGCTCGCCCGTTTCGCCTATTTTCGCTATTTCAACGTTCGCCGCGAATCTTTTTCCATTCTTGAACCGCGAGTTCGTCGCAACGCTCGTTCTCGGGATGCCCGGAGTGTCCCTTAATCTTCTCAAATTGAACGGAATGCGACGCGGTCAGTTCGTCGAGTTTCTTCCAAAGGTCGAGATTTTTCACCTCCGCCCAGCCGCTTTTTTCGCGCCGCCGCCAGCCGTTCCGCTTCCAGTTCGCAATCCAGCTCGACAGTCCGTTCAGAACGTAAGCGCTGTCGCTGACGATTCTTACCGCCGTCGGACGCTTCAACGCCGACAGTCCCTCGACGACCGCTTGCAGTTCCATTCGGTTGTTCGTCGTTTCGCGCTCGCCGCCGGAGCGTTCGATTTCCTTCCCGGTCGGCAGGTGCCGCATCACGAACCCCCAACCGCCGGGGCCGGGGTTTCCGCTGCACGCGCCGTCGGTGTACAAAATCACTTCCGGTTCGCCGTTCGTCGTTCCCATCGCGCTTCTCCGTTCTCGTTATTTTCGCCTATTTGCCGCGACCAACTCTTTTACCCGCTTAAAAACGCCGTTAAATCGACGACTCGCAAGACTTGCGCCGTTTCAAATCCCCGCGATCTCCGCAAGGATCGGCGACGCAAGGCTCCGCGCAAACGGAATCGCAAGCCGACGCGACGTCGGTCGTTTCGCCGCCCGTCTCGACTTTCTTCGCGTTAACGCACGTCTCGCTCGACTCCGGCGCGGTCGACGGCGCTTTTCTTTCAAGCGTTCCGCTCCAAAATTCTTCAAACGCCGACCGTTCGCTCCAACGACTCCAAGCGTCTTCGAAAGAAAATCGACTCCAAAACGCCGCGTCGTTCCAACCGAAATCGGGCGCCGCCTCCCTCTCGGACGACGGATTCCCGGGCAAACCGCCAAACTCGGGCCCGGCTTACTCGCCGTCCGGTTTTCCGTTTGGAACGTTCCAATCCGGTTTCGGTTGGCCGACGCCGTCCGGTTTTCCGTTCGGAACGTTCCAATCCGGTTTCGGTTGGCCGACGTCGCCCGGTTTTCCGTTCGGAACGTTCCAATCCGGTTTCGGTTGGCCGACGTCGCCCGGTTTTCCGTTTGGAACGTTCCAATCCGGTTTCGGTTGACCGACGTCGCCCGGTTGACCGTTCGGAACGTTCCAATCCGGTTTCGGTTGACCGACGTCGCCCGGTTGACCGCTCGGAACGTTCCAATCCGGTTTCGGTTGGCCGCCCGGCGGCGGATTCCCGGGCAAACCGCCCCGACCGGGCCCCGGTTGACCGCCGTTCCTCGGATTCCCGTTCGGGCCTCCTTCGTTCGAACGTCGTTCGTTCCCGGCGCCGCCGCGACCGCCGCCCAATCGACGAGGCGACGCGACCTCCGTTTGTTTGCGAACAACCTCTTCCGTTTTCGCCAACGCAAACTCCGTCAAACGGTCGTATCCGCTCGTTTTCGCCGTTCGGAGTTCCGAAATCGTCGCGACCGCTCCGTTTAAGTCGCCGTCGAGCGCGGCGCACCAAGCGAGCCCGGCCACCCCGAACGCGTCCGCGTCGCGACCGGCGCTCGGATTCGCCGCGATTCGCTCGAAAATCGCCTTCGCCTCCGCGACGTTTCTCTCGTCGAGATACGCCAACGCCAGTTGCCGCTCCGCCCGGCTCGACCAGTACGCGTCGTTCGGGAAATACTCGCCGACGCTCCGCCAAGCGTCGACCGTCCCGGTGTGCAACGCGAACACCCATTGCTCTTCGACCGAGTCGAAACGCCGAATCGTCGACGGCGGTTCCGTCGTTTGCGCCGCGATCCATCGGTTCCTCGCCGCCGTCGCCGCCGCGCCGCAAAGGAACGCTCCGACGAACGCCGTCCCCGCCAACGCGACGCCGCGACGCGTCCAACGTTTCGCCGACTCGCTCCGCAACGTTTGCAGCATCGCGCGGTTCGTTTGCCAAGTTTGCGACAGATTCGTCGTTTCGAGCGCCCGTTCGAACGCGGCGCGTTCGTCGTCCGTCCGGAAAAAACCGGTCGCCGCGACGCCGTTTTCCGGCTCGCGCTCGTCCGCCCGAGCGTTTCCGTCGAACGCCGCCGCCTCGAACGCCGTTTGCGTCGACTCGCTCGACGCGCCCGCTTCGCTTCGCTCGAACTCCCGCCGCGCCGCTCGCAACGCGTCGAGCAAAACGTCCGGCGACTCCGGACGATCGCTCGGCTTCTTCTCGATCATTCGCCGAATCAGCGCGACCAACGCCGGCGGCGCGTCCGGCCGCGACGCCTCGATCGGGCGCGGACGTTCGTTTAAGTGTTTCAAGATAACGGCCAACGGCGCGTCGCCGCTAAAAGGCGCCGTTCCGGTCAACATTCGATACGCGACGATTCCAAGCGAATAAATATCGGAACGCGAATCGATTTTTCCGCCGCGCGCCTGTTCCGGACTCATATAAAGAGGCGTCCCCATCGCGAACCCGGTTCGAGTCAGCGTCGCGCTCGTCGCGCCGACGTTTCCGTCGAGCCGCGCCAATCCGAAGTCGACGACTTTAATCGTTCCGTTCGCGTCGAGCAGAACGTTTTCCGGTTTGACGTCGCGATGCACGACGCCCGCGTCCGCCGCCCGTTTGAGCGCCGCCGCGATCTGTTCGAGCGCCGAAAACGTTTGCGGAATCGACGCTCGCGCGCCGCCGCGCAAGAACCGCTGCAAACTCATTCCGTCGACGTATTCTTGCGCGATAAAGCGATAAATCTTCGCCGACGCGCCGCGTCGCAACCGCCCGAACCGCCGCTTTTTTTTCGTTTTCGCGCCGACGTTCGAACCGCCGCCGTCGTCGCCGAACGTTTCGACGCTAAAATCGCGCCGCGTTTCTCCGCCAAGCGTCGCCGAACCGACTTCGTAAACGCGAACGATGTTCGGGTGCTCCAATCGCGCCGCCGCTCGCGCTTCCTGCAGAAACCGCTTCAAATACGTTTCGTCGCGCGCCAGTTCGTCTTTTAAAATTTTCAGCGCGACCGAGCGCCCGAGCGAAAGCTGCGTCGCCAAAAAGACGTCGGAGGTCGCGCCGCCGCCGACGCGTCGTTCGATTCGATAATCGCCGAGCGTTCGTCCGCAAAGTTCCTCGCGACGTTCGGAAGCCGCCGCGTCGGTCGTCGGTCGTTCGGTCATTTTGCACTTTCCTTATTTCGCTTTCTTTTTTCTGTCGTTCGCGCTCGAACGTTTTCGTTTTTCCCCTTATTTATTATATCGCCGTCGCCCGTCTTTTCAACGGGGACGCTCGCGCGACGCGCCCATTATTGTATTAACGCCGCGCCGCCGCGACGGTTCCGCCCGTCGGAGCGCGTTTCGTTCGTCGTTCTTTTTCCCGCCCCGCTCGCAAGAAGCGACTTTAGGCGCCGCCCGAGTTCGCCGAAACGCCCTTTCGTTTTCCCACCGAAAAAGCGTTCCGCCGTCGAGCGACGCCCCGTTTGCGCCGACGTTCTGTTTCCGCCGTCGCCGCGAAATCAGAACGTCATTTTGATTAAGCCGTCCTTCGAAACGTAATGTTTGTCGACGCCGAGTTCCTCCATCCAAGCGCGAACTTCGAGCGTCTTCCAAGGGCCGGAGTTTTTCCCGCGTCCGTTGTTGTTGTCCCAAAGCCAATCGGGCGTCGGCCAAAGGCAAACGGTCGGCGACGCGGCTTCGTAAAACGCCTTCGTAACGCCCTGTTGCCCGTGATGCGCCATTTGGACGAAGTCGCAGTCGATTTTTTCCTTCGGAACCGTTTTCAAAACGCGGTCGCCTCCCTCGGCGCCGAGGTCGCCGAGCATCAGCATCGATTTCCCGGCGACGTCCAAGCGGAAAACGATCGTCGAATTGTTGATCGCGTTCATCGTCAACGACGTATCGAAGTCGTTGAGCGTTTCGATCGTCAGCGCGTCGCCGAATTTCAGGACGTCGCCCGGTTTCGTCGTTACCGTTTCGCCCTTGAAGAGTTTTTGCGCGGCGAAGAAGCGAGCGGTCGACTTTTTGCAGTACGCTTCGTATTGGTCGAGCCAACTTTGCGTCGGGAAGTTGAAGTAAAGTTTCTTAATATCGAGCGCGTCCGGGTTCGTCTCCATAATTCGGCAAAACGCGCCGAAATGGTCGTCGTGCGCGTGCGTCATAATCCAAGCGTCGACTTTTCCGCCGCAATGCTTTTTGAGAAGCGCGGTTAAGTAATCCGCGTCGCCGAACGTTCCGCCGTCGAAGACGACCGTTTCGCCGGTCGCGGTTCGGAAGACGTATCCCATCATTTGCGACCGGGTTTGGCGCGGCGATTGCCACATCGTTACCTTCGGCGCGTTCGGGTCGGCGGCGAACGAAACCTCGATCGCGTTATCCTCGGCCGAAAAC